>JBOHWJ010000272.1:0-8757 GCA_050736495.1 Binataceae bacterium (SeqCode)
TCCGACGGCAGCGTGCACAGCCATATCGACCATCTGTTCGCCCTGCTCGACCTCGCCGCGAAAGCAAGCGCCGCCGACATCGCCGTGCATGCGGTGCTCGACGGACGCGACAAGCCACCGCGATCCGCCCTGCCCTTCGTTGGCGCCCTCGAGGACCAGCTCAAGCGCATCGGCCGCGGCCGCATCGCGACGGTTTCGGGCCGGTATTATGCAATGGATCGCGACCAGCGATGGGAGCGCACCGAGCGTGCCTGGCGCGCCTTCGTGATGGCTGAGGGCACGCCTGCGCAAAGCGCCCGCGCCGCGGTCGAGGCGGCCTATGCCGAGGACAAGAGCGATGAATTCGTCGATCCATGCGTGGTCGGCGACGCGCATCCGATGCGCGATGGCGACCAGGTCATCTGCTTCAATTTCCGCGCCGACCGCGCGCGCCAGTTGACCGCCGCGATCGCGCTCAAGGACTTCGGCGGCTTTGCGCGGCCGCAATTTCCGCAACTCGGCTACGTCTGCATGACCGAATACGACCGTAGCTTCAACCTGCCGCTCGCATTCGGCCCCGAAGACTTGAAGAACACGCTGGCCGAGGTGCTGGCGCGCGCCGGAATCAGCAACTTGCGCGTCGCCGAAACCGAGAAGTACGCGCATGTGACCTATTTTCTCAACGGCGGCGTCGAGAAAGCGTTCCCACTCGAGGAACGCACGCTGATCCCTTCCTCCAAAATCGCGACTTACGACCTCGAGCCGCGGATGCAGGCGGCGCCCATCGCGGAACGCGCGGCCAAGGCGATCGCCAGCGGCCATTTCGGCGTCGTCGTGATGAATTTCGCCAATCCTGACATGGTCGGACATACCGGCGACATGGCGGCGACGGTCAAAGCGATTGAGGCCTCCGATGCGGCGCTGGGCGTCGTCATCGACGCCGTCAAAGGCGCGGGCGGCATCGCGTTAATCACCTCCGATCACGGTAACGCGGAGTTCATGGCCGATCCCGAAACAGGTCAGCCGCACACGGCGCATACCGCCAATCCTGTCCCGCTCATCCTGTTCGATCCGTCGTACAAGGGGCGGCTGAAAGCTGGCGGCGGGCTCTCGGACGTGACGCCGACGCTACTCGCGATCCTGGAAGTCAAGAAGCCGCCCGAGATGACCGGCCGCGATTTGCGCGACCCGGCGCCCCGCTAGCGCCGCGAGCCCTGCTACGCTTCGAGTATCTCACGGGTCTCTGCGGGAGTTGCCACTTCATGGCCCATCGTTTGGATGGTCGCAGCGGCGCGATCCACCAGTTGCGGATTACTGAACTGACCGTCACGCGCGTACTGGTAATCTTCCAGCCCAACGCGCACATGGCCGCCGAGACTCACGATGAGTGGCACCAACGGCAGGTTGTCACCGCCCAGGGTCGCCGCGAACCAGTTCACGCGCACACCTTTCAGCATGTCGAGATAGGCTTCGAGGCTCTTCAGCGTCGGCGGCATTCCGAAAGGCAGTTCCGGCCCGCCCAGATAAAACTTCAACAGCAGCGGTTCGGTCAGCACGCCCTGATCGAGGAAAACCAGCGCCGCGCGCAGGAAGCTTGCGTCGAAAATCTGTAGCGTCGGACGCAGACCGAGCTCGCGTGACTTGGTCAGGAAGTAGCGGATGGTTTCGTAGGAATTGCGGTAGATGACGGTCTCGTCGTGAATTTTCCTGGTGCTCGGATTGTACGCGATCAGATTCACCGATCCCATGTCGCCGGCGCCGAGGTCGGGCTTGGTCACCGGATCCTTGGCGAGTTCGACGAAATGGCTGAAGCGCTTGGCGCCGTCGCCCTCGAACGGAAAGGTCGGCCACAACAACGCCGTGCAGCCAGCGCGTGCACGCCGATAGACCTCGGCGTAATATGGCACGTCCTGCACCCACTTGCCGCTTTCAGGATCGCGCACGTGGAAATGGATAATCGCCGCCCCCGCCTTGCAGGTCGCGATAGCGTCGGCGGCGATCTCCTCGGGACTGTACCCGATATGCGGATTCAGTTTTTTCATCGCGTTGCCATTGATCGCCGCTTCGATAATCACTTTGGCCATCGCTTAAATCCCCCTGGCGGTGTTTTGGTCGTTTCGCGGCTGCGAAGCACGCTGGGCTCAACCAGCAAGCTTGCCGAACTTCTTGATGCGCGCCCCGGCGCTTGCGCAACATTCAGCCGCGCGCGGTGTCTGGCCGAACCTGTGGCAGGACGGCGCGCCGGCTCACCAGCGCACCACCTGTTCGTAAATCTTGGGTAGTTGCCGCGGCAGCGAAGTGATGTCTTCGATTACGAGGTAGCGCGACGCCGCACACATCTGGCGCAGGTAATCATGACCCGTGCGATCGACCGTGATACAGAACGGTATCACGCCCGCAATCTCGAGTTCCTTCAACGCCACCATGGTGTCCTGGATACCGTAAGCGTTGGAACGGCGGTCGTGGCCGTAATCGAAGTCCTGCGGAAAGCCGTCGCTCAGCAGGATAACGTGCTTGGCGCGCGAGCCAACGTCCTTGAATTTCTCGCGCACGTGGCGAATCGCCGCGCCCATCCGGGTCGACCGCTTGGGCTCGACCGCACCGACGCGCGCCTTTACCTCGTCGGATAGTTCGTGATCGAATTCCTTGATGACGTAGAATTCGACGTTGTCGCGGCCGTGTCCGGAAAATCCCATGATGGCGTATGAGTCGCCGATTTCTTCGAGCGCCTGCGCCATTATCACCAGTGCTTCCTTGTTGACGTCGATGATGCGGCGCGGCCGCTGCGACACGTCGGGACGGCGCTGCCACGCCTTCATCCAGTCGTCGGCATCGTCATCGTCGTCCTGGCGTTTGGCCGGTTCGCGATGAATTGGTTCGTCGGTCGAGGCCGACATGTCGAGCAGGAACAACGTGGCGACGTCGCGCGCTTCCTTCTTGCGTGCTTTGTAAACGCGGCCGTCGGGAATCTCACCCATGCGGCGTTGAACGCGCGACTCGATGGTGCGATCGATATCGATTTCGTCGCCGTCCTCCAGTCCGCGCACCATGCGATAGGAAGCCGGGCGGATGCGCTGGAAATTGCGGCGCACCTGCGGCAGCAGTTCGGCGTAGCGCTCCAGCGTACGCGCGAAGAAATCGCCGTTGTCGCCGTCGAGTATGACTTCGCGCAGGCGGCACCAGTTGCGCCGGTAATCCGCCATCACGTAGTCCCATTCGTCGTAGGCGTAGTAGGAATCCTGCGAACGGTTGCGCCCAAGAATGAGGCGGCCCGCGCCTGGCAGCGTCCCAATCTCGCCCAGTTGCTCGCGCAACTGTTCGAGTTCCTGGTTGTTCTTGCCGAGTAACTGGGTCAGGTACATGCCGTCGCCATCAGCGTTGCCCGAGACTTCGGACGGCTTGAATTGCGCGCCCTGTTCGATCATGCGGCGGATTTCTTCGGGCGAAAGCGGACGGCCGCCCTTGCCCTTCGATTGTCCGCCGGAGCTCTCCATGCCTACCTCCTGGTCGGGCTCACCGCCTTCACCCTGGGCCTCGCCGTCCTCGTCCGCGCCGTCGGAACGATCGCCGGAGCCCTTGACGGTGCCTATCAGGTCATTGCGCATCTGTGCGGCGCCGTCGAGCGGATCATCCTCACCCGCCTGTTGCGCCGAAGCGATCAACGCCTGCAACCAGCCGTACATCGCCCCAGTCTGCGTCGCGCTTTGCGTCACGCCCGCGTCGGCGGCGCGCAATGGCGCGAAAAACTCCTCGGCGCGTTCGATGAAAGCGGCGCCGGCCTCATCGTTACCGCCGCCGACATCGAGCGCCGCCTTGACCAGCAACGTGCTGAGCGCATCGGGCCTGAGCGTTTCGGCGAGCGCGCGGTTCATCCGGCCAACACGCGGCGCCAGTCCCTGATAACGGCGGCAAAGCTCCGCGTCGACGCGTGCCGACTCACACAGACGCATCAGCGCGCCCGCCAGGGCGGGGTCGTCGAACGACGAGACGTAGCTTTCGAGCGCTTCGACGCCGATCTCCGCGCGTTCCTCAAAGCCGGGTAATTCCGCAAGCTTGAAGGAAAACGTGCCGAATTCGTGGCGGCCCGCGAGATGCGCCGCGGTTAGCACGTAATAGTCGCGCGCCATCTCGTCCGGACCGACGCCCGTCACCGCTTCCGGCAGATAGATCATCTCGCCCGGCAGCAGCGGGTAATGAAACGGCAGCATCGCGTTTGCGCCAGGCATCGAGTCAATGCGAAATTCGAGCGGGAACAGCATCCGCATAAACTTCGTGATCATCCCCTTGATAGCGTGGAGCTGTTGCGCGGTGGCGGAATTATCCATGGTACTTCTCAGCATTGTTACAAATCGCGGCCTTATGATGCAATTTGCCCTGCGGCGCCTTCATCACCAGCGCGGTCGGCCACCCATAAGGAGTGAAATGAAGCGAGCCCGTGCCAAGGCGGCGAAACTGTGCGCGCCCCGATGGCTTGCGCGCGGTCAAAGGACGCCACGCCGCAAATTGATTCCTTGACTCTGCGGAACCGTGCTGACTTAACTAAATGGCATCCTAATGAATACCAATGATCTATTTGCTTATCGCCGCCGCTTCGCGCCGCTGCTCGCGCTGACGGCGCTGCTATGGGTCGCCTCCGTGGCCGCCGCGCAGGCCGGTATCACCGACGCGGTCAAATATGAAAAGCTGCCCAACGGCCTGCAAGTACTGGTCCTGGTCAACAACAAAGCACCCGTTGCGACGCTCAACATTTTTTACCATGTCGGCTCGCGCAACGAACAGTTCGGCAAGACCGGCCTCTCGCATCTATGCGAGCATTTGATGTTTCGCGGCACCAAGAAGCTTAAGCCCGAAGAGTTCTCCAACATCATCCAGGAGAACGGCGGCATGGATAACGCCTTCACCACCTCCGACTTCACCGACTACTTCGAGGTGATCAACCGCAACAACTTCGACGTGCCGATTACGCTCGAGGCCGACCGAATGGCCAACTTCGATCCCAAGGGCTTCGACTCCGAGAAGGCGGTCGTGATGGAGGAGCGGCGGCTGCGTACTGACGACAATCCCCAGGACGCGCTCGCCGAACTGACCCAAGCGCAGGCCTACCTCGCGCATCCGTATCACTGGCCGGTGATCGGATGGCAGCATGACATCGAAGGCCTGACCCTGCAGGACGCGCTCAACTATCACAGCATTTACTATTCGCCGCAAAACTCGATCGTGGTCGCGGTCGGCGACTTCGACGCCGACAAGGTGCTCAAGCAAATCGATGAGGCCTTTGGCCAAATCAAAAATGGTCCCAAAGCGCCGCCAATGACTTCAGTCGAACCGCCGCAGAACGGCGAACGCCATGTCGTACTGCGCCATGCCGCCAACCTGCCGGCCTTCGCCGAAGCCTTCCACGTCCCCAATTACAAGAAGTCCAAGGACGCCTTCGCGCTCGAGGTCGCCACCGAAATTCTCGCCGACGGCAAGAGCGCGCGGCTCTACAAGGACCTCGTCATCGATAAGCAGATGGTGGTCGATGTCGACGCCAGTTACGATCTGACCAGTTTCGATCCCGGGCTGTTCTGGGTCTCGGCGCAGATGCGACCGGGCGTGAAGACCGACGCCGCCATCGCGGAGGTCGACAAGCAGCTCGACGCTCTCCGCACGACAACGATCGATGCGCATGAACTGCAAAAAGCCAAGAACCTCGAGGAGGCCGAGTTCGTCTTCGCCCAGGACTCGATCTTCGAGGAAGCGATGGAACTCGGCCTTTACCAGATGCTGGGGAGCTACCGGATGCTCGACGAGTATCTCGCGGGAATCGAAAAGGTCACCGCCGCGGACGTGCAGCGCGTCGCCAAGGACTACCTGATAGACACCAACCGCACGCTTGGCGTGCTGGTGCCGACCGGCCTGCTGCCGCATGCGACAGGCGGCGGCGCGGTGGGCGGCGGCGCCATTCATCACGCACCCGCACCGATTGCGGGCGCCGGCTTCGGCACAATCGTCGCGGCGCCAAACCCGCCACCCCCGACAGTGCATGGCGAAGGCGCGGGACCATTCGGTTTCGCCGCGCCGCCACTCACAGCCGCGCCCGGCTCCGAATCCGGCGAGGTGAGACGATGAGGCCGCTCAAATCGCTGGCAGCAGTGGCGCTGGCCACAATCACGCTGGTCGCGCTTTCGGCGCCGCCTTCGGCCGCACTCGAAATCAAACGGGTAACACTCGACAGCGGCGCCATCCTGCTGGTCTCTGAAGAACATCAGTTACCGATGGTGACGATGGCGATCGCGTTCGACGCCGGTGCGCGGCGCGATCCCACGGGCAAGGCGGGCCTCGCCGAACTTACCGCGGCCTCGCTGACGCAAGGCACCAAGGACCTCAACGTGACCGAGTTCAATCAGAAAGTCGACTTCATGGGCAGCTCGGTCAGCGTTAGCGGAAGCCGCGACTACGCCATCGCAAGCTTCCGATCGCTCAAGAAGTACGAGCCCGATACGCTCGGCCTGCTGGTGCAGGTGCTGCAGAACCCTGGCCTGCGCGACGCCGATATCGAGCGTAAGCGCGCCGATCAGGTCGCTGGCATCAAGGCCAACCAGGAACAACCCGGCTACGTCGCCAGCGTCTCGTTCAAAAAGCAGTTGTTCGGCGACGGCCCCTACGCGCATCCGACCGAAGGTTACGCCGACACCGTCGCCAAGCTCACGCCCGGCGAGGTGCGGAGTTTCTACCGTGAATACTACAAGCTCGGCAGCGCTGTGATCGCGGTGGCAGGTGATGTCAACGCCAATCAGATCAAGGATCAACTCAACAAGGATCTCACCGGCCTCAAGGGCACCGTCCCGGCGCAAGCGGCGCCGCCCACACCCGCCGTCGCGCCGGGAATCCATCTCGACGTAACCAACCGCAACGTCGCACAGGCCAACCTAATTCTGGGTTTCGGCGGCATCGCGCGCTCCAATCCCGACTATTACAAGCTTGAGGTGATGAACTACATTCTGGGCGGCGGCGGTTTCGCCTCGCGCCTGATGAAGGTCGTGCGCAGCAAGAACGGCCTCGCCTACTCGATCGGCAGCCAGTTTTCCGCTGACAAATTCCCCGGTTCTTTCGGAGTTGTGCTGCAGACCACGAACAAGAGCTCGAACGAGGCGCTCAAGCTCATCCTGCGGCAATTGGACGAGATCCGGGAGACACCGGTTTCCGACGCTGAAATCGAATCGGCGAAGAAGTTCCTCATCGGCAGCTTTCCACTCAAAATCGACCGCCAGAGCCAGATTGTCGGTTTTATGCTCGATATCGAACTGAATAAGCTCGGCCTCGACTACGCCGAACACTATCCAAAATTCATCAACGCGGTGACCAAGGCCGACGTGGAGAAAGTCGCGCGCGAGTATCTGCATCCGGACGCTCTTCTGGTGATCGCGGTTGCCAATCAGAATGAGGCTAAAATCAGCACGGCGGGCTTCGCGCCACAAAAAACGGCAGCCACCGCGTCGAAGTAGCAATCAAACGCGAGAGCGGCACCTGACGGCCTGTTCCGCTCCCGGAGTTCCCAGGGGAGCGGAGCAAGTCATTTTGCGCCTCGCGATTCGCGGGAGCAGGATGTCGGGCGTTTACGAGACCCGCCCACGCTGTTGTATATTTGCCCTTGCCGGAGCGGATGACCCCGCGCATCATCACCACAATCCGTCCGGCACGGAGGCACTCCATGAGCCCTACGAAAGAAAGCTGGCGTATCGAAGGCCAGTACTTTGAATCGTGTAACTGTGAATTGCTATGTCCCTGCCTGCTGACGCATGCGCAAGCGCGGCCGACCGAAGGCCATTGCGACGTCGTTCTCGCTATCCACGTCAGCCGCGGCAATTACGGCCAGACCGACATCTCGGGACTCACCGCCGTGCAGGCGCTCATGACGCCGGGAGCGATGTCGAAGGGCGGCGGCACCATGGCCGTATATGTCGACAGCCGCGCCACCTCCGAGCAACGCGCCGCGCTCGAAGCAATCTTCACTGGCAATGTGGGCGGACCGCCGGCGCTGATGAGCGGCATGATCGCGACGCGACTGCCGACCAAGACCGTCGACATTTCCTTCAGCGAGGACGGCAAGATCTGGAAGGTCGGCATTCCCGGCATCACCGACGTAACCGTTGAGGGTGTTACCGGCGCGGGCAACCAGATCGTATGGCTCGACAATGTCGGCCATCCGTTCTCAAGCCGCCTCGCCGCGGCCAAGGGCACCACGAGCCACTACCAGGACCATTCGCTGACGTTCGACAACTCGGGCCGCAACGGACATTTCTCGGCGATCAACTGGTCCAACGCCTGACACGGACGGCCGTGCGCTCATGGGATTTCATGCCCGACGCGCGCTTGGGGCCCCACGGCGCGATTTCGGCGGCGTTTCTCGACCGCGACGCCACGGATTATCGCGCCGCGGCACGGATAGTGTGCGGTCTTCCGTACGGACGCAACACGAATCGCGACGATTCGCTCGCCGTGCTGTGTGAGGGTCGCGGCACCTGCGGCACCAAGCACGCTCTGCTCGCCCGTCTCGCACTGGAACAGGGGCTCGCCATCGATCTAATGCTCGGCATCTACGCGATGGACGGCCGCAACACGCCTGGCGTTGAAAACGTGCTGCGGCGTTACGGCCTCGACAGTATCCCCGAGGCACATTGTTACCTGATGTACCGCACGGAACGAGTCGATGTGACGCGCGCGGCCGTAGCGGCGGAGTCGATCGCGGAATTTTTGTTCGAACAGGCGATTACCCCGCATCAGATCGGCGAATAC
>JBOHWJ010000273.1:0-6911 GCA_050736495.1 Binataceae bacterium (SeqCode)
GTCGAGAACCCGGCCGTGATTGAGCCACGCCTGAAAATTCCCTGCCGAGGTCTCGACCACGAGGGCGTGCTGAAAGCCCAATTCTTTCATAGCAGCGATAGCGTCACCGCTGAGGTCGTCGAGCAGACTGAGTTCATGAATCCCATGCGGGCGCACGAATATGTGCGCCCCGCAAGCATTCTGTTGTCTAAACCAGTTGAGCGCGGCCTCGACTCGGTCGGCGCTCCAGCCTTCGCGGAGCAGCATCCGGCCGCTTGGCAACAGAACACCGACGTCGAAGCCATCGTAGAGGATAGTTGTGAGTTGCTTCTGAACTGCGATGCGTCTGATCGAGGCGCTCATGGTCACTACATCCGCGCGCGCCGGTGGCGCGGAAAAAAATGCCGCTCAGAGTTTGGTGGTCTGCTTGCCGATCGGCGTTGTGCCATTGGAGTTTTTGTAGCGCGCCGTACCTGGATTCATCGGCGCCGTGCTCGGTGCGCGCGAAGGAATGACTGACGTCGCCCGAACGTCTTTCGGGGCTGGCACACGTTGTCCGCCGTCGGTACCAAGATTGCTTAGCTGCTGGGTCTGGCGCCCGAAGTCCATCGCCTTGACCCAACCAGTGCCTTCGCTGTTGCTGCCCGCGCCAGCGTTGCCGAGTTGCGCAACTTTACTGAATCCGTTCTGGAGCGCGCTTGTGATCGGTCGAATAACGGTTTGAGCGATAAATGCGGCCTCGAAGGCGTGGCTTAGTGCCAGGCCAATCGTCCCGCCCGCAATGCTGGAGGCCATGTTCGGCACTGCAACACTCACGATCATGAAAACGATTGCGAATGCGGTATAGATGAGCATTGCGGAGACGGGAAGACTACCCGAACATACCGTTGTCATGATCGCGCTTGGCGGAACGCCATAGGTTGTCCACCAAGGGAGTGTGGCAGGAACTGGTTTGCAGGCTGCAGTGAGGGCCGCGCTCCACTGGGTCGCCATCTGAACGCCGACGGCGAGTACCAAGTAGAAGAACAGGAGCCGCACTCCAACACGAACTACGTATCCGAAGTAGCCCTCTGCTGCGGGCGCAGTGAAACGGTTCGCGCCGAGGCCAAGGAGAATTACGCCACCACCAACGACAAGATACGACTCGATCAGGGTGAGCAGGAGCATGGATGCGGTGATGACGAAGGAAAGCAGGACAATAAAAGCCGATACGCTTTGAACGATGGCGAGTTCGAGGTTGGCCATCATGCTGCTGTTCGCTGGCACATTGAAAATAGTGCTCGCCATGTTGCTGCCGAGTTGGAGCACTGTTTGCGGGCTGAGCGCTGGAAGACCGGTAACGGCGGCGCCGATTGCAGAGAAGCTTTTCAGGACAGCCGTCATCCACGAGAAGGCGTTGACAATCATCAGGTAAACGAAGCCGCCGCTGAGCAGGTGCTTGATGAGTCGGCCAAGAAAATATGAGCTGTCGAGTTGCCCTTCAGCAGTGAACTGAATCCAGGTAACGAGAATGTCGATCAGAAGCAGGGCGACAAAGAGCTTGATCGCATAGGGCTGGATCGCCGCGCTGTAGTTCACACCTGCTGCGTAAAATTGGTTCGCGATGTCGTTGAAGTTTGATGCGAGCATGGCAAACTCCGATGGGTCTATGGCTGTTTCGGCGGCGGCGCATTGTGGAAAATGTCTGGTAGGCTGGATGGCGCGGGTGCCGCGAACATAGCGCGTGAGTGTTCCTCGGCCTCGTGCCTCGCGTAGAGCTGCCAAGCACCGTAGAGGACTGCGCAAGCACCTATGATCGCGAATACAATGAGGATCGGATTCTTATTGCGCTTCATTGGTGGGCTCCTCCTCCAGTGATTTTACGGCTGGGTGGGAGCTGGCGCATTGTGGAAGATGTCCGGAATCCCCGGTGGAGGTGGAGCCGAAAACATCGCCTGCGCTTCGAGATTGCCCTGCACCTGATTGTTGAGATGATTCGCCGCTGCGACGTTCTGGGAGTTCATCATGGCCATCACGAGCTGACGGAGCATCTGCACCTGCTGCACCTGAGCGAGCGCGATTTCGTTGCCGACCTGGATCGCCTGAAGCCTCCCTACCGCCGTCTGATTCTTGAGTTCAAGGCCTTGGAGGGTTGCCTGCTCGGCCTGAAAGTCCTGAGCCTGGGTCTGCGCAGACGCGAGCGCTCCGTTCAGTGTGTTCAGCGTGGTTTCCGCCGTCGCCTGCGGACTTTGAAGGCCGGCCGTGGTCGCGGTGTTGTAGCCCGGATAGAGTTGCCGGAGCTGCTGCGTCAGGCCTTGCGCCGTGTACGACAGGCCTTCCTGTTCGTTGATCAGGCTGCCGAGATTGGTTAGCAGATTCTGATTTGACTGCCATGCACCCGCGCCGCCGCCGGTCGTGTTCTTCACCATGTACTGGAGCTGCTGGGCGAGGTTGGTGACGGTCGCGGTCTCCTGCTGAAGCTGTTGAAACTGCCGCGCGAACATCTGCGGATCGAAGACGATCTGGGTTCCGCCGCCGAACTGCGCAAGAGCCAAAGCGGGCTCGACGAGAAGGAATCCTGCCGCTATGAGAAAAGTAGAGAAGGGCCTAAGCGATTTTTTCAACTTCATTGTCGTATCTCCTCCTGGTGAGCCCGTCCGTTGCCGTGAACAGCCGACGCGCTGGTGGTTGCGAGCAAAGTTATCAACGGGGTCTCGACTTTGGCGCGAAGCTTGTCGAGGTGCTCCGCCCAATCGTCCAATCCGCGGGCGCGGAGCCACTCCCCGGTCCAGTGCTCGCCGTGCCGCTTCATCATCTGCCGCGCGGTTAACACGTCGTTTTTTGAGCCAGCGCCGACGAAGGCCAGCGCCGCAGGACCGAGCGAGAACTGGAAGAGTCGTCGCCCGAGCGGAGAGGTGTAGTAATAGTGCCGCTTCGGCGTGGCCTCGGCCACGATGTCAATCTGCCGATCGGTGAGTCCAAAGCGGTGGTACATATCGCGGCTTGCCGCGTTCTTTGCCTCGGGGTTGGGCAGGTAGAGCTTGGTGGGACAGGACTCGAGAATCACGTCGCGGTGCGGCGAGTTCGCGATTTCGCTCAGGCTCTGGGTCGCCAGGACTACGGCCGCGTTCTTCTTCCGCAGGGTGCGCAGCCATTCCTGGATTTTCGCGCCAAACACGCTGTTGGTGAGCATCACCCAAGCTTCATCAAGAATGATGAGTGTAGGGCGGCCGTCGAGGCGCTGGTCGATGCGATGAAACAGATAGGTGGCGACCGGAACGATGACCTTGGGGCCCATAGCCATCAGAGTTTCGAGCTCGAAGGTGACGAAGCGTCCCTCCAGCATCACGTCGCCGTCGGCGTCGAGGAAACGCCCAAGCGGACCTGCGAGCGAGAACGCGTTGAGTCCGTCGCGGACCACGCTGTCCTGCACCTGGGTGACGAGATTGCTGATGGTGCGTTGCTCCACGGGGGCTTCGCCAACCAGCGTCAGGCCTCGCCACAGAGCCTTGCGCTGGTTGGGTACCAGCCTCACGCCTTGCAGTTCGAGCCAGTCTTCGAGCAGGCCCTGCAGTTTCATCCGATCGGTCTCGTCGTCGATCCGTGCGAGCGGCTGCAGCGGAATCTCGTCTTCTCCTAGATCGAGATGCTGGCCGCCCAGTGCCCTGGTCAGGACGTAGGCGGAGTAGCCCTTGTCGAAAAAGAAGAGCTGCCCATCGGGCACGGCACAGAAATTCGCGGCGATCGTTCCGAGCGCTACGCTCTTCCCGCTTCCCGTGGGACCGTAGATGCCGGTATGGCCGGTGTCGCCGACGTGGAGATTAAACCGAAAGGGCGTGCTGCCCGTGGTCGCGCCGTAACACAGCGCGGGCGTTGCTTTTGGATAGTAGGGGCACGGGTTCATTGCGAGACCCGGCCAGATGCTGGTCAGGGGCAGGATGTCCGCGAGGTTCTGCGTGTTTACGAGAGGCCGGCGAATGTCGTACCAGCCGTGCCCCGGCAGCGATCCGAGCCAAGCTTCCACGGCGTTGATCGACTCGATGCGCGGATCGAAGCCGATGTTCTGGCAGACCTTGAAAACGAGCTGCGCGTTCTCGTCAGCGATTTCAGCGCGGTCCTCGGTGATGATGACCTTGGGCGTGACGTAGCAGTAGCGGACCGCCCCGCCCTCGGCCTCGGTGATAGCCTCGTCGGCGTCGGCCGCCATCCGGAGGGCGTGCTGATTCTGAAACGCCGCGCCCGCGCCCGATCCGAAGTGCTCGCTGATTACGCCGCGCAGTCCGAGCCGCTTCTGGAACCAATTGCGGCGGTAAACCGTCAACTGGCCGATTGCGGTTCGTGGGCCGACCGGAATGCCGCGGATCGAATAGCGGTAGCAGATCGGCAGTTCGCTCAGGAACGCGGCCATCTCCGCGTACGAGAAGGGCGGAAACCCTGACAACGCGATGACGCGGATGTGCCGTCCGCCGATCCGTGGTCTGAAACCGGCAATGAAGTCCTGGTTGCCGAGAATCGCGTCCAAATGGATCGGTGCACGGGGCGCTGCGATCTCGGTCATGCGCCCGTTGATGCACGTCGCCAGGTGCGACAGCAGCGCGGGCAAAACGAGCGGCGTGAGCTTCCATACCGGGCTGATGGCGTCGGCGAACTCGCGCAGCCGCTGCTCGAACCAGTCGAACTGCCGCTGCCAGTCGATCCGCTTCGGCGCGCCGGACAGGAAGACTCCGGCGATCCTGGTCTGCACGTCGGCCGGCGGACGATAGGTGATGGTGAGGACGCATCTGGTCTCGAAGTGCCGGCCCTCGGCCGAGTACTGGACCTCGCGTTCGCGGTCGAGCATCGCGCTCACCGGGTCGGGAAAGGTACGTGCAGGGTACTCGATGCTCGGACGGCGGATCAGATCGACGTTGTACATGAAGCCGTCATCGAGGCGCGCGAGCGCACGATTGGCCTGGGCGCGATGCGCGTCGAGTTCTTCGGCACTGGCTGAGTTGAGGTCGAGTCCGGCGCACTCGAACGCCGAAAGGAACGCGCCGTCCTTGAGCGCGATCGCGTGGTCGTTGACCGGAATCGCGTAGTTGAGCTGGTCGGGAAGCCCGAGCAGCTTCGAACGCTTGCGTCTTAGATCGATAAATTCTTTGAGAAACATGAGTTAACCTCTTCGCCATCAGGCGCGCATCTCCTTCGGCGCCGGGACAGACGGATGAATCCGAGGTGGTGGAGCGGAGATCGCGGCGCGCGCTGGATAGTAGTGCTGGTAGCGGATGTGACGGACGTAGACCTGGCTGAGCTGCGGATCGAACTTCGCGGCCTGAACCAGCGCCCAATGGCCCACGGTCACAAGGAATGTCCCCAGCGCGATCGTGTACCAGTGAAGGCCGCTCCCAAGGATCAGCGCCGCCGCGGTGATCCAGTTGCCGATCGCAAGCTGCCGCTCCGCGCCCGCCAGCAGGATCGGGCGGGTAAGCGATTGATGAATCGCGCTCACCCTCCGTTCGCCTTGCGCCATCGTACGGTCCTCCCGCAGTTAGAAGAGCGCTCCGCCCATGGGGAAGAGCGTGGTCATGAGCGTGGCCGCGCCGAGCGCAGCCGCGCCTCCGAAGGCGACCGCCGACATCTTGCGGACCCCGGTGCCGTGCTCGCTGACTGCCCAAGTGAGACCGGTGCCGATAATCGCGGCGGTAGTAATCGCATGAGCCACTGGTCCCTGCAGGTCGGTTTGCAGCGTGTTGAGCGGCACATCCCACGGGAGTACGCCGCCGGCAACAGCGGCGAAGGCCTGCGCCGGCCACACCATCGTGACGATTGCGCAGGCGTAGCTGAGCCGCGCCGCACACCTTCGGAACGAAACTCTGGTCTTCCTAAATCGCCTCATTTTCCGGACCTCCTTCATTTGGTGCTTCCTAAAATGTCCGTGTCGCAATCATCGAAGTAATCTGCGCCAGCAGTAGCGCGAGGCTTCCCAGCGCGAGCCAGTCGAACAGTCTCACTTTGCCGTCGAAGCTCAGCCTGGCGACCGTCGCAGTCACAGCGAGCGTGCCGAGCACGTACAGAATCTGAATTTCAGCGGTCATGGTTTTACTCCTCGGGTACGAGGCTGAATCCTCGCTGTGCGTCGTAACCCGCGAGACGCACGAGTTCTCTCACCCGTCGCCCGCCCGGCGTACGCACGATAAAGGCGAGCAGGTTGATGGTTTCCGCGATCAGCTCCGGCTGGGGCGGGACTCCGGCCTCCTGAACCAGACTCGAAAGGCGCGTCAGCGCCGTGGCTGCGCTGTTCGAATGGACCGTCGTTACTCCCCCCGGATGTCCAGTATTCCAGGCCTTGAGCAGCGCGAGCGCCTCCGCGCCGCGCACCTCGCCGATTATGATCCGATCGGGCCTGAGCCGCATCGTCGTGCGGACCAGGCGCGTCATGTCGGCGCTCTCAGCGGTATGAAGCTGAACCAGGTTGCGCGCGCGGCACTGGATTTCGAGGGTGTCCTCGATGATCACGTAACGATCGTTGGGATCGGAGCGCGCGACCATCTCGTTGATTAACGCTGCCGCGAGCGTCGTCTTGCCGGAGCCGGTTCCTCCGGCGATGACTATGTTACGCCGCTCGTCGATTGCCCTGCGGAAAGTCTCCGAGTGCCTTTCGCTCAAAATCCCATCGCGAACATAGTCGTCGAGCGTGTAGAGGACCTGGGCGGGCTTGCGCATCACACAGCAGGGTTTGCGTGCGACCGGCGGCAGGAGGCCTTCGAATCGGATACCGCCGATTGGCAGTTCCCCTTCGACAATCGGATTGCCGGCATTGGCTACCGCCCCAAGCGACGCGGCAACCGTGCCGATGAGGCTTTCGATCTGAGAAGCCGCGAGCGAGAGCCCAGCCTCGTGCATGCCCTCGCCGTACGACTCGAACCACACGCGGCCGTCCTCATTGATGATGATCTCGGTGATCTCAGGATCAC
>JBOHWJ010000274.1:0-8278 GCA_050736495.1 Binataceae bacterium (SeqCode)
CCCAAGGGGTGTTCGAGCGCGTCGAAGTCAAGCCATTTCGCAAAGTCGTTCCGTAGCGTTCGATATCCGAATCATTGCCTGGCGGAGAACCTGATGGCCGGAGCGTTATCCAGTCTAAAAATCATCGAAGTTGGTGAGATGGTGGCCGCGCCTTACGCGGCCAAGCTGATGGCCGACATGGGCGCCGAGGTGATCAAGATCGAGCGGCCCGGCGGCGGCGACCATGCGCGTACGCGCGGACCATTTCCGGGTGGCGCACCTCATCCGGAAAAGAGCGGTCTCTTTCTCTACCTCAATACCAACAAGCTTGGCGTTACCCTCGATATCGCGCGCCCCGAGGGCTTCGATTTGCTGGAGAAGCTGGTCGCGCAAGCCGATGTCCTCGTCCATAACGTGGCGCCGTCCGAAATGGAGCGCGTTGGTCTCACATTCGATCGCATGCGCAAGATCAATCCGCGGCTCGTAATGACTTCTGTGCTGCCGTTCGGACTGACCGGTTCGCGGCGCAACTGGCGTGGCGAGGAGCTCACGATGTGGAGCGCGGGCGGCGTATGCGTACTCAACGGCGCCGGCGCCGAATATCCGGAGCTACCGCCGCTGCGCACCCACGGCAGCCAAGCCAGTTTCCAGGGCGGCGTGCATGCGGCGGTCGCGACGATGGGTCCGGTGATGGCGCAACTGCGGGACGGCGAGGGCCAGCAGGTCGACGTCTCGGTCCAGGAGGCGCTCGCCTCGGAACTCGAGATGACATTTGAATACTGGCCGTACATGAAAGTGATCGCAACGCGGCTCGGACGCAAACCGATTCAGCCGGTCGAATCGATGCAATGCAAGGACGGCTGGATCTACGTATGCTGCATCGAGGAGCATCAGTGGCGTGCCTTCGTCGAGGTGATGGGCAATCCCGAGTGGGCTGCCGAGGAGATCTTCGCCGACCGCGTCAAGCGCGCCGAAAACTGGGAGGCGTTACGCATTTTCCTTGAAGAGTACGTCAGCCGGCAGACCGTGCTTGACCTATATAAAAAGGTGCAGCAGCGGCGCGTGCCGTTCGCGCCGGTCTCGACCATGGGCGACCTGCTCAACTCCGAACATCTGAAGGCGCGCGGCTTCTTCGTCGAGATCGCGCAGCCGGCCGCGGGTACGCATAAGTATCCCGGCGCTCCGCTCAAGTATCAGGCCACGCCATGGGAAATCCGGCTGCCGGCGCCGACCCTGGGACAACATAACGGGGAAATATTCGGCAAGCGGCTCAAGCTTCCGGATGTGCGCCTCGCCGAACTCAAGCAGATGGGTGTGATCTGATGGCCAAGCCACCGCTGGAGGGAATTCGTATCGCCGATTTTACCTGGGTCTGGGCGGGACCGTTTTGCACGCTGCAACTCGCTCATCTCGGCGCCGACGTTATCCGTATCGAAACCAGCACGCGTCCGTGTATCACGCGTGTGCTGCCGCCATGGCCGGACGCCAAGCCCGGCGGCCTCAACCGATCCGGCTACTTCAACCAGTATAACCAGGGCAAGCGTTCGATCACGCTCAACTTCAAAGATCCGGCCGCGATCGAAGTGACGCGCCGCCTGGTCGCGCATAGCGACGTCGTCATCAACAATTTCGCTTACGGTGTGATGGAGAGGCTCGGCTTCGGTTTCGATGCGGTAAAGAAAATCAAGCCCGACATTATCATGATGTCGCTTTCCGGCTACGGCGACACCGGACCCTACAAGGAGTACGTCGCCTACGGTCCGGCGCAGGTGCCGCTCTCCGGCGTGTCGTCGCTGACCGGCTACAGGGGCTGGCCGCCAATGCATGCGGGCTTCAGCTACGCCGACCCCAACGCGGGCGTGCATGGCGCCTTCGCCGTCCTGACGGCGCTTTACCATCGCGCGAAGACCGGTGAGGGCCAATACATCGACATGAGCCAGTGGGAATGCGCCATGGGGGTGCTGGCCGAGGGTATCCTCGAATACACGATGAACGGTGTCGAGCCCGAGCGTAACGGCAACCGCGACGACCTGATGGCGCCCCATGGAATCTTTAAATGCCTCGATCGGCCCGAGAAGGTGTTGGGCCAGACCGTGGATCAATGGGTTGCAATCGTTGCCGCCAATGACGCCGATTGGAAACGGCTGGCCAACGTGATCGATGCCGGGTTCGCCGATGACGCGAAGTTCGCAACGTTCGCGGCGCGTAAGCATAATGAAGACGAACTCGACGCGATCATCGCGCAGTGGTGCTCGACCCGCAAAGCCGACGAGGTTGCGCGGATGCTGCAAGAGGCCGGCGTTGCCGCCGCCGTGGTCGCTGACAATCGTTATCTGTCGGAAGAAGATCCGCAGCTGAAGGAACGCGACTACTTCGTCTACCTGGAGCATCCCGAAGTCGGCACGAAGCAGCATTGCGGGGTGCCCTTCAAGCTGAGCCGCACCGAATGCAAGGTGAAGAGGCCGGCGCCGCTGATGGGACAGCATACGGACGAAGTGCTGACGGGATTGCTCGGCTACCGCGCGGACGAGGTCAAGCGGATGCGTGCGCAAGGGGCGCTTGCCTGACAGCGTCGGCGCGGTGATTGCGCGAACGCAACCATTGCACTGTCTAACACTGGAGACGAATGCCGATGAGTGCGACAAAACTACTGCTCGGCGGGCTCGCCTTCCCGGAAGGCCCGCGTTGGCATAACGACAAGTTGTGGTTCTCCGACATGCACGCGCATACGGTGCTGACGGTCGATATGAACGGCCGCACGCAAACCGTCGCGGACGTGCCGGCGTGGCCGTCGGGACTCGGATGGCTGCCGGACGGGCGCCTGCTGATCGTCTCGATGACCGATCGGCGGCTGTTGCGATTGGACGACGACGGGCTCAAGGTCGCGGCGGATTTGAGCAAGCTCGCCTCGTTCCATTGCAACGACATGGTGGTTGACGGCAAGGGCCGCGCCTATGTCGGTAACTTCGGCTATGACCTGATTTCCGGCGCCTCGCCGAAGCCCGCCGAACTGGTGCTGGTCACGCCCGACGGCGCGGCGCGCGTGGCCGCACGCGATCTCGAGTTTCCCAACGGCGCCGTGGTCACCCCTGACGGCCGTACGCTCGTTGTCGCTGAGTCGATGGGCCATCGCCTTACCGCCTTCACGATCGCGGACGACGGCGCGCTCAGCAACCGTCGCGTGTGGGCCGAACTGGGCGGAGGCGTGCCCGACGGTATCGCGCTAGACGCTGAAAACGCCATCTGGGTCGCCTCGCCGATGACCAGGGAACTGCTGCGCGTGCGCGAGGGCGGGGCGATTGCGGAGCGCGCCAAGTTCGACCTGATGCCGATCGCATGCGCACTCGGCGGCCCCGGCCGTAAAACGCTCTTCATCCTGCTCGCCGAGAGCATCGATCCAGACGAATGCCGCGCCAAGCTGAGCGCTCGTATCGAGACCATGGCAGTGGCGGCGGCGGGCGCGGGCTGGCCATAATGGATGTGTGCAGCCGGTGCGGTGAATGCATCGCCGAGGTCATCCAGGGTGAGTCTTAACGGCAAGTCTGAAATCTTCGCACAGCGCCGCCGGCGTTTCCTGGCGGAGCTGGGCGGCGCGGTTGCGATTCTTCCGAGCGCGCCGGTCGCGATCCGATCCAATGACGTCGAGTTCGTCTACCGCCAGGACAATGATTTCTACTATCTGACGGGTTTTGCCGAACCGGAATCGATCGCTATGTTCGCGCCCGGCCAGAAAGACGAGTTCGTGTTGTTCGTGCGCCCGCGCGACAAGGAGCGCGAGACCTGGACCGGCCGGCGCGCCGGGGTCGAGGGCGCTGTCGCGGACTACGGCGCCGACCGCGCATATACCGTCGACCAGTTCGAAACGATTGCGTCGCGCTATCTCGAGAAGGTCGACGGCGCCTACTATCCGCTCGGCGCCAACGAGAAGATGAACGCGCGCATGCTCGATCTGGTGCGTTATGCGCAGTCGATGCGTTCGCGGCTCGGCTCGGGCGCCAACGCGATACTCGACCCGCGCGAGATTATCCACGAGGAGCGGGTCAAGAAGCACCCCGAGGAACTCGACGCGATGCGCCGCGCGATCGCGATTTCCGACGAGGCGCATCGGCGTGCGATGAGCGCGGCGCGCGGCGGCATGATGGAATGGGAAATCGAGGCCGTGGTCGACTACGCCTTCCGCTCACGTGGCGCCGCCGGTCCGAGCTATCCCTCGATTATCGCCTCGGGTCCCAACGCCGCCACGCTCCATTACATTCAAAACGACCGCCGTATGAACGCGGGTGAGTTGTTGCTCATCGACGCCGGCTGCGAATACGACTTTTACTCCTCCGACGTCACGCGCACGTTTCCCATCGGTATGCGCTTCAGCGCGATTCAGCGCGATCTCTACACGGTTGTGCTCGAGGCGCAGCGCAAGGGCATCGAAGCCATCAAGCCCGGCGTGCGATTCGACGAACCGCACGAAGCGGCGCTGCGCGTGCTGGTCGAAGGGATGTGCAACCTGGGCCTGCTCAAGGGCACGGCCGAGGAGGCGCTCGCCGCCGGCAGTTATCGCCGTTACTACATGCACCGCACCAGCCATTGGCTTGGCATGGACGTGCACGACGTCGGTCTCTACCGCGTCGGCGGCGAATCGCGCAAACTCGAACCCGACATGGTGCTGACAGTCGAGCCGGGAATCTACGTCGCACCCGACGACGCGCAGGCGCCCGAACATTTTCGCGGTATCGGCATTCGTATCGAAGATGACGTGCTGGTCACGCCCGAGGGTCGCGAAGTGCTGACTGCGGCGGTGCCGAAGACGATTGCCGAGGTCGAGGCGCTGACCGCGTCGGCGGCCTGATTCGCGCAGCCTGGGTGGTTTGCTTCTCGGGCGCGATCCAAAAATGAGGGTTGTGCCGGAGTTCAGAGCTTGTCCGGCTCCAGACGTTCGGTCCGTCCCGCATCGATATCTGCAAGTCCTGGCCTTGTTCCGTAAATTCAAAACCGCCCGCTACCCACGGGTCTGCGACACTGGCTGTTTCGCCCGGACAGCGCTAACATCACGTCGTCATCGTTCGCGAGCGCGTTTCGCCGCGGCGAGGGTACGGGCCAGATGGGAGTATGGTCCGGATCGCGCAGTTTTTGGCTAGGCGTCTTGATGGCGCTCGCGGTTGTCCTCGCTCCCGCGCTGGCGGGCGCGCAAGGTCAGTCCGCGCCGCCCACCTTGTCATCGGACCTGACCTCGGACTTCAAATATCTCGTCAACAACACCACCCGGGATGCGGTGGATATCGTCACCTCGCCGCTTCGCATCGGGCAGGCCGGCGAACTCTTGCGCAGCCCGCGATTTTACCTGGTAGTGGCGGGCAGCGCGGCCGCGATGGGTGGTTCGTTCGCGTTGGACCAGACCATGCGGTCGCATCTAAATAGCATGTCGAGCGGCGACGCCGACCTGCTCGAAAACATCAGTTACTCCTCAGTCAGCGCCGGTACCGGATTGCTCTACGCCTATGGCCTTTATGCGCATGACTCGCGGGCGCGCGAATACGCGCTGACGGCGGGTGAGGGCGCCGGCCTGGCATCGCTGTTCGTGTTGGCGATCAAGGCCGCTTCCGGCCGATTACGCCCGCGGCAGGACCATCACGACCACGACGCGTTCTTTCATGGCGGACAATCGTTCGTCTCAGGCGACGTCGCGCCGATGTTCGCGCTCGCGCCGGCGTTGAGCGAATACTTCGACAACCGATGGTACGTCGCCGCGCCAATCTATTCGCTGGCACTGCTCGATGGCTTCGGCCGCATGGGCCATGACGCGCACTGGTTCTCGGACATCGTCGGGGCGGCGCTGGTTGGCGCCGGCACCACTGAATTGCTGATTTATCTTCATCGTTACCACTCCGAGCATCCTTCGCGGTTTCAGATTTTTCCGGCAGCGGCGCCGGCCCCGTCCAGCCGCACTTCCGCACTGCCGTTGGGTGTGACCGTCGCGTACAGTTGGTAGGGACGCATCGGTCCATAATTAAGCGTCACGCGCGCGCTTTTGCGACGGGCATTTTTCAGCTATCAGGATAAGCGGTGATGTGATGGCCGAAACCATCGAGACGCTCAAGTTCTACTACGACTACAAGAGCCCTTTTACCTACCTGGCGTTTGCGCCGGCGCTCGCGCTGGAGCGGACGCATCGCGTGCGTCTGCGTTTTATTCCACTCGAGCTCGACGTACGTGCGAGTTATGGCGGCGAAGTTGCCAGTCGCCACCAGTACGATTGGTTCAAGGTACGCTACCTCTACGCGGACGCACGCCGCTTCGCCAATGAGCGCGGACTGATAGTCCGGGGGCCGCGAAAAATTTTCGATTCGCGCCTGGCCTTGATCAGCGGACTTTACGCGGACCGCCATGGGTGCTTCCGCCCCTACTCCGAGCGCGTGTTCGAACGCTTCTTCAAGCGCGAACTGGATCTCGAGGACGTTGGTGCGCTCGCCGCCGTCATGAACGAAATTGGACTCGATGCCGATGGCTTTCGCGGCTACGCCGATGCTGACGGGCGGGGTGACCTCGCGGCGGCCGCCGCCGAAGCCGAACGTGATGGCGCGTTCGGCGTGCCGATGCTGATCATTGCGGGCGAACCGTTTTGGGGTAACGATCGGATCGAATGGGCGGTGAAAAAGCTCGACGCGATGGGCTTAAGGCGCGATCCGGCGCCGTCGATGCCCCGAGCATGAACACCAGCAAAACCATCAACGGGAATAATCGATGCGCCAAGTACCTGTAGGAACCAAAGGGAGTTACGAATTCACGGTTACGGGCAAGGATCTTGCCGGCACGATGGAACCGTCGCTGCCGCCGGTGCTGGCGACCGCGATGATGAGCCTGGCGATGGAAATGGCGGCGATGGACGCGCTCAAGTCGTATATCGAGCCGGGCGAGATGACGGTCGGCGCCATCGTCAACGTGCGGCATACGGCGGCCACGCCCGAGGGATGGCAGGTCCGCACCGAGGCCGAGGTCACGGGCATGGACGGGCGGCGAATCGATTTCACCGTGCGCGCCTTCGACGACAAAGAGGAAATCGGCCGAGGCACGCATAGCCGCGTCGTGCTCGATCGCGCGAAATTCGACCAGCGCCTCACCGCCAAGGTTAAATCAAAAGGCTGACCGAGATGGCTGCCAAGCGCGGATCGGTGGCAATAAAGCGGGAGTGAAAGTAGATGGCGAGCGGAATTTTTGAACCCACAGAGGTTTACGTCGGTCGTGACTTTGGCGGCGGCGAATTCGACATCACACCCGAGGTCGTGGCGAAATACATCGCCGGCACCGGCGACGACCATTTGTGGTATCGCGAATCCTCGCCGCTGGGCGGCGCGCTGGCGCCAGCGCTGATTCTCCATTCAGCGGTCTTTCGCACCCACGACTGGTATTTGCCCAACGTCTTTGGCAATCTGCACGCGCGCCAGGAATGGGAAGGCTTCGCGCCCATCATGGTGGGCGACAAGCTGCATTCGCGCTCGGTCATTGTCGACCGCTACAACAAACGCGACCGCGAGTACGTGGTCAACGAATGCCTCATCCTCAACTCGCACGGCCAATTGGTGCAGCGCAGCCGCACCCATCAGAGCTTCCTGATGACGACGGCGGCGAGCGACGATGGCTTCGCGGTCGATCGCTCACGCGAGAAAGCGGCCGGCCGCGTCTTCAAAGTGGGTGAACGCGGCGGTGAAGCGCTCGAAGTTCCGATGCGCGCCATCACACAGCCGATGTGCATGGCGTTTTCCGGCCCCGCGCTCAATTACCACACCGACGCGGAACAGGCGAAGAGGCTTGGCTTCCCCGACATCGTCGTGCAAGGCATGTTCTCCGTCTGCATGGTGGCAGAGATGATGACGCGGCGCTTCGGCCTGGGATTTCTGGCCGGCGGCAAATTCGACGTGCGGCTGGTCAATGTCCTGTGGGTTAACGAGTCATCGGGTCCGCGCGGGCGCGTAGTCGAACGGCGGCCCGAGGGCAAACGCATTCGCGCCGAAGTCGAAGTGTGGTGTGAGAAGGCCGACGGCACCAAGACCATCGTTGGAACTGCGAGCGCACTCGAGCTATAGGAGGAGCGCCTCCGCCACGAAACGCAAAAACATTCGGCGGTCGGAACAGCCTCGAACTTGCGGCAGCAGGTGTGAAGCCAGCGTTGCCGTCAGCGCGATGGCCGTGTCCGCTGCGAGCTTTTTTGGTACCATCAAGACCAGACTCCACGGAAAAAAACGGTGAAAATCGGGCCAAGCTGCGTGGTCAAATGGGAAAGCGCAATTCTCGTAGAGCTTCAACACGG
>JBOHWJ010000275.1:0-3529 GCA_050736495.1 Binataceae bacterium (SeqCode)
TCGCTACCCCACGCGACAATCGCGTCGACCAGCCGAACACTGCAACCGTGCTCAAATTCCGTGTCGCCCCATCCGAGCGCCTTGAGATTGTTGGTGTAATTCGGCAGCCGTGGAACGTAGTTGGTCATGAAACGCCGCGCGGCCGCGCGCGCCCTGGCCGCGTCAGCTTCGAGCACCACGGTTTGCTCCACGCATACCCACGGCGCCGGACCGATTTGCGCGCGGACCTTCGCGGTATGCTCGGGCGGCACGAAATACGGATGCGTACCTTTGGTCTGCGCGGCCGCCAACTCCAGCATCTTCGGATGCAGCGCGGCGATCAGGATCGGGACTTCGCCTTTCGGTGGAGCCGCCCGGTAGAGCGCGCTCTTCAACTTGGGCAAATACTCCTTCATATAGCTGTAGGGTCGGTCGTAGCTGTGACCGCGATCGATAACCGCAGGCTTATGGCTCACGCCGATCCCGAGGATGAAGCGCCCACCGGAAAGTTCGGCGACGGTGTTCGCCGCGGAGGACATCGCGAGTGGATCGCGCGCCCAGATGTTGGCGATGCCGGTGGCGACCACCAGGCGTTCGCTGTGGCTCAGCAGATATGCCGCATGCGCGAAGGGGTCGCGGCCGCCACCGCCCTCAGGCATCCAGAGCGTGGTATAGCCGGACTTTTCGACCGTTCGCGCGAATTCAAGAGTCGCGGGAGCCGGCAGCGGGCCGAGGCTGGCCCAGACTCCAACGGTTCGATTTTTCATCCTGAACTCTCCTGCCCTTACTCCTCGGGCGGCGCGAAGATCGACAGCGCGAACAGCGGGTCCTTGCCGGTGCGCAACGTATGTGGTGCGCCGGCCGGAATCGTGACGAGGTCACCGGCCTTGACCTCGCATTCCTTGCCGGAGACGCGTGCGGTGGCGCGCCCTTCGATCACATAGATGATCTGGTCGCCGCGATGGCTGTTCTCGCGATCGTTGCCGAAGTGAGCGGGCAGGCTGAACACCATGGTTTCGCTCTTGCCGGTCTTGCCAAGCATGGCGGTGGACAGCTTCGCGCCGTCGCCGCGATGATCGAAGACGTTGGGCATGTTTGCGTGGGCCACGCTGCCACACAACTCGTCCATCTGCTGGGCAAAAAGTTCTTCCGAGATCAGGCCCTTGCGGTAAGCGCGGAGAAGCTGCCGCACTTCGAAGTCTTTGGTCGCCATTGTTCTTTCCCTCCTTCCGCAATTATCGTTTACGCTCGGACGTTAACGCGCCGAACTCCAAATGAAGGTCGGCTAATCCGCAACATAGAACTTCGGCGTCAATACCACCACCCCCTCGCCCGCTGCACAAATTCCGCGAATTGGCGTAGGTACTGATCGTTCGTATGGAAATCTTTCGTGGAGGGAGGAAAAACGCGATGCCGTTGCTTTATGAAAAACGCGGCCATATCGGCATTTTGACTCTAAGCCGCCCGGAAGCCCGCAACGCCTGGTGTCTCGAGTTTCACCAGGGTTTGCAGGAGCGGCTGCCGGAACTGGAAGACGACCCCGAGATCCGCTGCGTCATTCTGACCGGAGATGACAACGGTAAGGCCTTCAGCGCCGGGGCCGATCTCAAGAATCCACGGACGCACACGGAGAGCTCGATCGCCCACTTCATTCACGAACTTCCCAAGCGGCGCCGTTCCAGTCCCATCGTTATGTTGCAGGAGTTCGCCAAGCCGATCGTTGCCGCGGTCAACGGTTATGCGATCGGGATCGGCTGTATCATCACTTATTGCTGCGACCTGATCGTCGCTTCCGAGCGCGCCGAATGGCGCCTGCCGCAGGTCGGTCTCGGTATCCTGCCGGCCCAAGGCGGCGCGGTCCGCGCCGCGCGCTGGATCGGCAAGGGGATGGCGATGCGCCTTGCCCTCGGCTTCCCGCTGCTCGCGGATGAGGCGTATCGAATCGGCCTCGCGCAATGGCTGGTTCCGCACGCCGAAATGATGGCGCAGTCGATGAAGGTGGCGGAGCACATCTGCTCGCTGTCGCCGCTCGCCGCGCGGTTGGCAAAAGAATCGATCAACACCGGCCTCGATATTCCGCTTAACGAAGCCGCGCACGCCGATCTCTATCGCTTTATGGCGCTTGAAATGACGGAAGACAAAGCTGAAGGCCATCGGGCCTGGCGCGAACGGCGAAAGCCCGAATTCAAAGAGCGCTGAGCACGGGACTCTGTGCGCGGCCCCGGTTCCGAGTTCGATGCGGAGGGTTCAGCGCGATAGCCGGCACGAAGGCCGTCGTACCGCTCGATCTCGATTGGGAAAGCGAGGGGAATTATGAAGCGCGGCAACAACAGGATTCTCACCACTCATGTCGGAAGCCTGGCGCGGCCGGCGGAGTTGCTCGACGTGATGAGCGCTATCGATCAAGGCGAAAGCTACGATCAGGAAGCTTACGCCACACGCCTGCGAAGCGCGGTCGCGGCCATCGTCCGCCAGCAGGCCGAGTATGGAGTGGACATCGTCGACGACGGCGAGATGGGGAAGCCAAGTTTCCTCACCTACGTCAACCAACGTCTCGGCGGATTCGAGCCGGGCAGGCAGGGTTCGGCGCGGAGTCCATGGACAGGCTCACGCGAGGCCGCGTCCTTTCCCGAGTTCTACCAGGCGGCTTCTCACGCGGCGACCGGTGCCGTCCGCATGGTGTGCACCGGCCCCATTACTTACAAGGGGCACGCGCTTCTTCAGAGAGATATCCAGAATTTGAAGGCCGCGCTCACCGGGGTTATCGTCGAAGAAGCGTTCATACCCGCAATTTCTCCGGCGAATATCGCGAACTGGCAGAAGAATGAGTATTACAATAACGACACGGAATATGTTTTCGCGCTCGCCGACACGATGCGCGAGGAATACGAGGCCATCGTCGATGCCGGATTCGTGGTACAGATCGACGACCCCGAGCTGGTGACTTGCTATGTGACGCATCCGAAGTTGAGCGTGGAAGCATGCCGCAATCTGGGCGAGACACGCGTCGAGGCGCTCAATCATGCCTTGCGCGGCATACCCGCGGACAAGGTGCGATTCCATACCTGCTACGGCATCAACTTCGGTCCGCGCGTCCACGACATGGAAATGAAGGACATCGCCGACATCATGCTGAAGGTCAACGCCGGCGCGTATTCGTTCGAAGCGGCGAATCCGCGTCACGAGCATGAGTGGTGCATTTGGGAGAATTTCAAGCTGCCCGAGGGAAAATCGATCATTCCCGGCGTCATCACCCACACCTCCGTGCTGGTCGAACATCCGGAGTTGGTGGCGCGGCGCATCGAACGATTTGCCAGTGTGGTCGGGCGTGAAAATATCATCGCCGGCGCCGATTGCGGATTTGCCACGTTTGCCAGCCGCGATCAGGAGATCCATCCGAGCATCGTGTGGGCCAAGTTCAAGTCGTTGGTGGAAGGCGCGCGGATCGCGAGCAAGCGGCTATGGGGCCACGGCTGAACGCGCACGCGACATGATCTATGCGGAGGCGTGCCCGCGAGGGACGGCTATCGGAAGCCGGCAACCCGCGCAC
>JBOHWJ010000276.1:0-2869 GCA_050736495.1 Binataceae bacterium (SeqCode)
TCATGAGACTGCCGCATTCCGAACAGAATGGGGCATCGCTCACGACATTGGCTTCGAACGGCAAAGCCTGTTGGGGCTGAGGCTCGGTAGGCCGTAGTTTGGGCGTTTCGCCCGCTTCCGCCGCTTCGGTGATGCCGAGGAATCGCGCACCCAGCCAGCGGAAAATGTAATCGATGATCGACTTGGCGTAAGGAACCTGCTGGTTGCCCGTCCAGCCGCTCGGCTCAAAACGCACGTGGCTGAATTTATCCACGAAAAACTTCAGCGGCACGCCGTACTGCAAACCGTAGCTGATGGAAGTCGCGAGTGTATCCATGAGGCCGGAAATCGTCGACCCTTCCTTGGCCATCGAGATGAACACTTCGCCCGGCGTACCGTCGCTATACAAGCCGACAGTGATGTAGCCTTCGTGTCCGCCGATCGAGAACTTATGCGTCACCGATTGCCGTTCATCCTCGAGCTTGCGGCGAATCGGCCGGTAGACCACTTTTTCAATCGTTGCCGGGGCAAACGCAGTCATCTTTTTCTCGCCTTTGCCGGTTCCCGAGCTCAGCGGCTGCACGCGCTTCGATCCATCCCGGTAAATCGCCACCGCTTTGAGGCCCAGCCGCCAGCTCTCCATATAGGCGTCCATGACGTCTTCCACGGTGGACTCTTCCGGCATGTTGATGGTCTTCGAGATCGCGCCCGAAATGAACGGCTGCACCGCCCCCATCATCTTGAGATGCCCCTGATAGTGAATCGTGCGCGATCCGGCGCGCGGCTTGAAGGCGCAGTCGAAGACCGCCTGATGCGCATCCGCCAGATGCGGCGCGCCCTCAATCGTCTCGTGCTCGTCGAGATACTCGATCATCTCCTGAATTTCGCGCGAGTCGTAGCCCAGCCGCTTCATCGCGCGCGGCACGGTCTGATTGACGATCTTGAGCATCCCGCCGCCGACCAGCTTCTTGTACTTGATCAGCGCGATATCGGGCTCGATGCCGGTGGTGTCGCAATCCATCATGAACGCGATCGTGCCGGTGGGCGCGATAACCGTCGCCTGCGAGTTGCGATAGCCGGCGCTTTGCCCCAGCTTGAGCGCCTCATCCCACGCCTCGCGAGCGGCGCGCAGCAAATCGAGTGGTACCAGCGAAGGTTCCAGCTTGCGCGCGAGGTCGCGATGGCGCTCGATCACCTTGAGCATCGGCTCCCGATTGATCTCGTAACCCTCGAACGGGCCCATCACGCCGGCCACGCGCGCCGATTGCAGGTAAGCCTCGCCGGTCATCAGCGCGGTCAACGCCGCAGCGTAGCTGCGGCCCTGGTCGCTGTCGTACGGCATCCCGAGCGCCATCAGCATCGCGCCCAGGTTGGCATAGCCCAGGCCGAGCTCGCGAAAGGCATGCGCGTTGCGCGTAATTTCCTCGGTCGGGTACGACGAATTGTCGACCAGGATTTCCTGCGCCGTGATCATCACACCGACCGCATGGCGAAACGCGTCAACGTCGAAGTTGCCCTGATCGTCGAGGAACTTGATCAGGTTGAGGGAGGCTAGATTGCAGGCCGAGTTGTCCAGATGCATGTACTCGCTGCACGGATTCGACGCGTTGATTCGCCCGCTATTGGGGCAGGTGTGCCAGGCGTTGATGGTGGTGTCGAACTGCATTCCGGGATCGCCGCACGCCCACGCGGCCTCAGCCATCATGCGCAGCAGGTCGCGCGCGCGATACTCCTCGGCGACTTCACGGTTGGTGACAAAATGGGTTTTCCATTCGCCATCGTTGACCACTGCTCGCATGAAATGGTCGGTCGCGCGCACCGAATTGTTGGCGTTTTGGAAGAACACCGAACCGTAGGCGGGACCGTCGAGCGAGGCGTCATAGCCAGCCGCGATCAGAGCCAACGCCTTCTTCTCCTCCTCGACCTTGCACTGGATGAATTCTCTGATATCCGGATGGTCGGCGTTGAGCACCACCATCTTGGCCGCCCGGCGGGTCTTGCCGCCCGACTTGATTACGCCGGCAGAGGCGTCGGCCGCCTTCATGAAGGAAAGCGGTCCCGAAGCGGTGCCACCGGCCGAAAGCTTCTCGCGGCATGAGCGCAGCGCCGACAGATTTACGCCCGAACCGGAACCGCCTTTGAAGATCATACCTTCGTTGCGGTACCAGTTCAGGATCGAATCCATGTTGTCGTCGACTTTGAGAATGAAGCAGGCCGAGCATTGCGGCTTTGGTTCGATGCCGACGTTGAAGTAGACCGGGCTATTAAACGCCGCCATCTGGTTCAACAGCAGATGAGTCAGTTCGGCCTTGAAGGTGTCGCGTTCGGCATCGGTGGCAAAATAGCGCTCCTTCTCGCCCCATCCGGTGACCGTGTCGACCACGCGTCCGATAAGCTGGCGCACGCTGGTCTCGCGCCGCGAACTGCCGAGCGGACCGCGGAAATACTTGGAGACCACCACGTTGGTTGCGGTCTGTGACCATGAGCGCGGCACTTCGACGTTATGCTGCTCGAATACCACGCGGCCATCTTCGCCCGCGATGACGGCGGAACGGAGGTCCCATTCGACCTGGCTCATGGGGTCGACGCCGGGCCGGGTGAAGTAACGATCGAGCGCGATACCCGCGCGTCTTTTGGCGCTTTCAGTCTGATGAATTCCCGGTTTTTCTATGCTCTGCGCCATAATTTCACTCCCCTGCCTCATCCCCACCCCACTTCACCGATAAAAAACTACTTCTTGCCGCACGACGCCTTGATAATGCCCTGAAGCACCGATAATCGGCCTGGACAAGTGGCCTCCAAACCTGCTGAGTGCCGCGCCAGCGACAAACCTAAAACCTGACGTCGATATGTTCTGGGAATATTACTCGGTAATGGCAATGTCAAGAGC
>JBOHWJ010000277.1:0-13547 GCA_050736495.1 Binataceae bacterium (SeqCode)
GTCGGACGGTTCTTCCTTTTGCCGTTCAAGAACACCTCGGTTGAATTCGCGCGGGAGTTTGGAATCGGCTTTGCGGGAAGCTACGGCCGTGAGCGCGGAGCGCTGTCGAAGTACGTGACCGACGGCCAGAGCACCTTCTTCAGCTACGTGGCGGCGGCGACCGCGTCCGGCGCGCATTATCGATTCACGCCGCAAGCTTACTATTACGAGGGTCCGTTCGGTTTGCTTGCGGATTATGTCGACGATAAGCAGACGGTGAACCTCGCCAACAAGACCTCCACGTTCTCGAATCACGCCTGGCAGGTGCAGGCCTCTTATCTGCTGACCGGCGATGATGCGACTTACTGCGGCGTCAAGCCGCGCCGCCCGTTCGATCCTGTGGAAGGCAACTGGGGCGCGTTCGAGATCAAGGCGCGAGTCGGCGGCCTCGGCGTTGACAGCGACATCTTCAAGGACGGCTTTGCGAGTATCTCGACGTCGGCGCGCACAGCCACCGAATGGGGCGGCGGCTTCAACTGGTATCTCAATCAGAATTTCAAATTGCAGGCCGATTACGTGCGGACGTTCTTTGACAAGGGAGCACCGGGCGGCAAGGACCGCAAAGACGAAAGCGCCATCCTGACCCAGCTACAGATAGCGTTTTGAGCGCCGGGCAAGACGCCATCGAACCCCATTTTAACCTGCGCAGAGAGGAGTTCTGGATGTTTCGTAGACTTGGAATCGGCGCCGCCCTGGCAGCGGCTCTCATGCTCGGAAGCACCGTTGGGCACGCCGCCAACCCGAGGCTGTTGAACGTTTCATATGACGCGACCCGCGAATTCTATCAGGACTACAACGCGGCGTTCATCAAGTACTGGAAAGCAAAGACCGGACAGGACGTCACGATCGAGATGTCACACGGCGGTTCCGGCAAGCAGGCGCGCGCCGTCATCGACGGTCTCGACGCCGATGTCGTGACGCTCGCGCTGGCCTATGACATCGACGCGATTCACGACAAAGCCAATCTGCTGTCGGGCGACTGGCAGAGCCGCCTTCCGGACGACAGCAGCCCGTACACCTCGACGGTAGTGTTCCTGGTTCGCAAGGGGAATCCAAAGCACGTAAAGGACTGGCCCGACCTGATCAAACCGGGAGTCTCGGTTATAACGCCGAATCCCAAGACTTCGGGCGGTGCGCGCTGGGCGTTTCTCGCAGCATGGGGATACCAACTCGCGGCTTCCGGCGGCAACGAGGAAAAAGCTCGGGATTTCGTCAAGGCACTGTACAAAAACGTGCCGGTACTCGACTCGGGTGCGCGCGGATCGACTACGACTTTCGTCGAGCGCGGCATCGGCGACGTGCTGCTGTCATGGGAGGACGAGGCGTATGTGGCGATCAGCAAGCTGGGCAAGGACAAATTCGAGGTCGTCTATCCGTCGATCAGTATCGTTGCCGAGCCGCCCGTCGCATGGGTCGACAAAGTAGACCAGCGCCACGGCACCGCCGAGCTGGCCAAGGCGTATCTCGGTTACCTCTACTCCGAGCAGGGACAGGCGATCGTGGCACGGCATCACTTCAGGCCGGTGAACAAGTTCGTCGCGGCAAAATACCAGGCTACCCTGCCGCCGCTAAAGCTGTTCACGCTCACGCAGGTCTTCGGCACCTGGTCCGACGTCCAGAAGAAGTTCTTCGCCGACGGCGGAGTCTTCGATCAAATCTACCAGCCATGACGCGCCACTCGGCGCCGATCGCCGGACGACAATTGGGATGACTCTGAAACAACGGAGCATGCTGCCGGGCTTTGGCTTCGCCATGGGGATCACGTTGACCTATCTGAGCCTGCTCGCCTTGATCCCGCTTTCCACCATCTTTCTGGAAACGGCGGGAATGGGATGGAGACACTTCTGGTCGATAGTCACCTCGCCGAGGGTCGAGGCGGCGTACCGGCTGAGTTTCGGCGTCGCTTTGGTGGCCGCGCTGATTAATTCGGCGCTCGGTTTCCTGACCGCATGGGCTCTCACCCGCTATCGCTTTCCGGGCGCGAGGCTGTTCGACGCGATCGTCGATCTTCCCTTCGCCCTGCCGACCTCGGTTGCCGGCATCACGCTCACCGCGATCTTCGCCGGCAACGGCCTCATCGGTTCGCTGCTCGCCGGCATGGGAATCAAGGTCGCGTTCACGCGGCTGGGGGTCGTGGTCGCGCTGATTTTTGTCGGGATTCCCTTCGTGGTGAGGACCGTGCAGCCGGTGCTGCAGGAACTCGACCTCGAACTCGAAGAGGCGGCCGCGACTCTAGGCGCCAGCCGCCTTCAGAGCTTCACGCGGGTTATCGGGCCGGCGGTCTTGCCGTCGGTGCTGACCGGATTTGCGCTCGCCTTCGCGCGTGCGCTTGGTGAATACGGCTCGGTGATCTTTATCTCGGGCAACATGCCTATGCACACTGAATTGCGCCGCTCCTGATCGTCACCGAACTCGAGCAGTTCGATTACAGCGCGGCGACCGCGATCGCGCTGGTGATGCTGATCGCGTCCTTCGTGATGCTGCTGATGATCAACCTGCTTCAGCGATGGACGACGCGATTCTACGCCATATGAACATATCACACCGAAAAGAAATACGCGCGCCTTCCACGGGAAGAGGCTGGATCGGACGGAGTTGCCGGCCCGCGTACGGGAATCGCGAACCGGGCTGGATCGGATTTGCGATCGTGATGGGCGCGGTGCTTTTTCTAGGCGTCTTTCTGCTGATTCCGCTGGCGACAGTCTTCGCGCTCGCGCTGCGCCAGGGCGTCGGCGCGTTCCTGAAAGCGATATCAGATCCATACGCACGCAAGGCGATTCGCCTGACACTGGTGACCGCCGCCATCGCGGTGCCGCTGAATCTGGGCTTTGGTCTGGCGGCCTCGTGGGCAATCGGCAAGTTCGACTTCCGCGGTAAGGCGCTCCTCACGACTCTGATCGACCTGCCGTTCGCGGTCTCTCCGGTGATCGTGGGGCTGCTGTTCGTCCTCCTGTTCGGAACCCAGGGGATCGCTGGTTCATGGCTGCGTTCGCATGGCTGGCGAATCATCTTTGCGGAGCCGGGTATCATTCTCGCGACGACTTTCGTGACGTTCCCCTTTGTCGCCCGCGAGCTGATTCCGATCATGCAGGCCAGCGGCACGGAAGAGGAGCAGGCCGCCATTTCACTCGGCGCCAATGGCTGGCAGACATTCTTTCGCGTCACACTGCCGAACGTGAAGTGGGGTGTGCTCTACGGCGTAATTCTGTGTAACGCGCGCGCGATGGGAGAGTTCGGCGCGGTGTCGGTCGTCTCCGGAAACATCCGCGGGCTGACCAGTACGATGCCGCTCTATATCGAGATGCTTTACAACGATTACGATTTTACCGCGGCCTTCGCCGTCTCCTCACTGCTGACGCTGCTCGCGGTACTGACGCTTATCGCCAAGCGCGTGGTCGGACGCCTTGCGGCCCCCGAAGTCGAAGAGCCCGCATCTGCCGAGAAGGACGCCGCCGCATGAGTATCGAGGTCCGCAACATCACCAAGCGGTTCAGAAGCTTCATCGCTCTCGATGACGTGAGCATTCGCGTCGAAACCGGCGAACTGATGGCGCTGCTGGGTCTGTCGGGTTCCGGCAAGACGACGCTGCTCAGGATAATTGCCGGCCTCGAGGCCGCTGATACGGGGACGGTTCATTTCCACGGTGAAGACGCCACCGCCATCAGCGTGCGCAACCGGCAAGTCGGCTTCGTCTTTCAGCACTACGCGCTCTTCCGGCACATGACCGTTTTCGAGAACGTCGCGTTCGGACTGCGCGTGCGGCCACGCAAGGTGCGGCCTTCGGGTAAGGAGATAAACGAGCGAGTGCGCAGCCTGCTCGCGCTGGTGCAACTCGACTTCCTGCGCGGACGCTTCCCCTCTCAGCTTTCAGGCGGACAGCGCCAGCGCGTCGCGCTCGCGCGAGCACTCGCGGTCGAACCCAGGGTGCTTCTGCTCGACGAGCCGTTCGGCGCGCTCGACGCGAAAGTGCGCCAGGAGTTGAGGCGATGGCTCAAGCGATTGCACGAGGAGCTTCAGATAACAAGCGTATTCGTCACGCACGACCAGGATGAAGCACTTGAGCTGGCCGATCGCGTCGTCGTGATGAACGCCGGAAAAATTGAGCAGATCGATACTCCCGAGGAAGTCTACCATCGTCCGGCCAACGCGTTCGTTTACAACTTTCTGGGCAATGTGAACCTGTTTCACGGCCGCATCGAGAACGGCAAGGTCCATCTTGGCGAAACGGTGCTCGACCTCGACGGTACCGACCATCATTCCGCCAATGGCGCGTCGGGCCAGGCTGCGCTCTATATGCGGCCGCATCTGCTCGAACTGGACCGAACTCCCCGTGGCAACCAGAACTTTCGCGCAACCGTTCGCGGTGTAAACGCCGCCGGCCCTCAGGTCAAAGTGGAGTTGGTAGCGGACTGGGGCGACCCCGTACAGGTCGAGATTGACCATGACCGCTATTGCGCTTTGGACCTTAAACCCGGGGCACAGGTTTTCCTTCATCCCAGGCAGAGCCGAGTGTTTGTGTACCAGATCTAGATCCGATAAACGCAACGGCACGAGTTAGTCGCGCTAGAGCGTTACATATCCGCGCCGACGCTCACCTGATACCCATTTGTTTGGCCGCCGGCTGGGATATGAGTCAGGCTTATGCAAAACTCTATTCGAGATTGTCCTGCGGAAACCGGCGCGGACCGGCGGGAGAGTAATCGAGAGGTAATTCGTTGGCGGCGGAATTGAATCGCGCGATATTGGTGATCGGCTATGGATCGCTCCTGAGCGGCTATGGGATGCTGGCGGAGCGGCGCGGCGGCGGCAGCAAGCTTATCGCGCGCGACGCCTTTCCGGTCGTGCTCGAAAATGCGCGGCGCGGGCTGGCCAAGCCTTCCACTCATGGACATTACCTGGCGATGGACCTTGAACCGGCGCGGCCCGAGCAGCCAATCATGGCGCGAGTGGCGCGCAAGGACGCTAACGGCGACGCGACGGAAGGTGCCGTCGGTGCGCTCGGTCTCGAGTTCGAACGGCAATGGGCGCCGCTTATCGCGCGCCGCGAGGAGTATGAGCCGAGCAAATTCATCGAACTGATCGCGCTGGCGGACCGCGCCGGTCTGACGCTTGGCGAGTTTCTACTCGAGATCGCCGCGCGCACGCGTTTCAACCTTCTCGAATACCGCCGCGAGTTGCGCGCACTGCTCGACGGCTACACCTCGCCGGGCTACATCTTTCATCCGGTGCCGCTGGCCGATGGACGCGTCGCGATCGCCGCAATCGCTTCGGGTTTTGAGGGCAGCGGCGACCCCGATGTGGTGTCGAAACGAAAAGAATGCGGGATGGAGCGCCTGCTAACACTGACCGAGGCGCTTGCCGTCACTTCCTTCGACGTCGACTATGCGGGCCAGGTCGGCTATTTCGTCGAGTGCGTCCTCGGTGGCCTCCATGGCGTTTCGGTGGATGATCTGGTGTCGTGGGCCGGGCCGGAAGGTGCCTATGCGGCCGAGCTCAAACGGGCATTCGAACGCGCATTTGCGGGCGAGCGCGAGCGCTTCATGCGGGCGACCTCACTTGATTCGGAACGTTATGCACGGGCGTTCGACGCGGCGCCGAACAGGCACATTTCCGCCCTTCTTGCCGCGCTTGCGGTTATTCAAGAGGAATAGAAGTGAAATCGGGATTTTCAATTCATGTCGCCAAGGAAAATCTGAAATTCTCAGCGGCGCATTTCATCGCTTATCCCGGTTTCAGAGAACCCCTGCACGGCCATAATTACCAGGTTGGCGTTTTGGTGGCGGGACGGTTGAGCGGCACCGGCTATGTACTCGACTTCGGACTGATAAAGAAGTTGACCAAGGAGATCGTCGATCGGCTTGACGAATATACGATAATTCCAGGGGATAGTGATTGTCTTGAAATCGAACAGAGCAACGGAGAAGTATGCGTCTCCTACGAAGGAGATCGCTTCGTCTTTCCGGCTCGCGATGTCGCACTGCTGCCGATAGTACATAGTTCGGCCGAGGAATTGGCGCGTTTTATATGGAACGAACTTCGCGGCGCGCTGGTGGTGCGCGACGCACTCGGCGACGTGGTTTCAATTGAGATTTCAGTCGCCGAGGGGCCCGGTCAAGCGGCAATCTATCGCGAAGAAATCGCCGGCGAATAGCCGCGCCGAGCCTTCGAAAGACTATTCACCCTACTGATTGTCCGCCGTATCCACAGGTTTCTATTAGTATTGGAATTTCAGCCGCGCGCATTTCACGTGATCCCACGGATATGCTTGTCTACTACTGTGGGAACGTGACAAGATCGTGGCGTATCCGGAACGCTATTCGACGGCCGCCATAGGAGAATCCAAAGCAGTGGCATCCGAAGCCAAGACCACGGACGCCGCTTCGCGGTCGGTCGCTGAGCAGGCCCTCATCGGAGATCATCCCACTATCGTCAAGTTGCGCGCCCTGATTGAGCGGGTTGCGGCCACCGACGCCACGGTCTTGATTACGGGCGAGAGTGGTAGCGGCAAGGAAGTCGTTGCGCGCGCGATTCACGCTCTCTCGCCCCGCGGCGGGCGCGCCTTCATCCCGGTCAATTGCGCGGCGATCCCGGACGAGTTGCTGGAGTCCGAAATGTTTGGGCATGAGCGCGGCGCCTTCACCGGCGCGTCAGGGCCACGCCACGGGCTTTTTGCCAGCGCCGACGGCGGCACGATCTTCCTCGACGAAATCGGCGAAATGCCACTGCAATTGCAGGCGAAGCTGTTACGCGTGCTCGAAGACGGGATCGTGCGGCCGGTCGGTTCCGACCGTTCTTCCAGGGTCGACGTGCGCGTGATCGCGGCGAGCAATACCGACCTCGTGTCCGCGCTCAAGCGGGGCGTCTTTCGCGAAGACCTGTTCTACCGGTTGCAGGTGGTGCCGCTCATAATCCCGCCATTGCGCGAACGGCGCTCGGATGTGCCGCTCTTGATCGATTATTTCCTCGGCCGCATGCGCGCACGTTTTCCCGCTCGCGACTGGAACGTCACGCGCGAGGCAATGGTGCATATGTGGTCGTATGACTGGCCCGGCAATGTGCGCGAACTCGAAAATATGATCGAGCGCCTCGTCATACTGTGCGAGGACTCGGTGATTGACACGCCACTGCTTCCACCCAATATGGTGAGCAGTACGCGGATGGCGGAGACCCGGATTCCAACCTCTATCGATGAGGGTGGTATCAACCTTAACGCGTTGGTGCGGGAACTGGAGGGCCGGATGATCAACGAGGCACTCACGCAAACCGGCGGCAACAAGCAGGCGGCCGCACGCCTGCTGGGGCTCAAGCGCACGACCTTTTCAGCCAAGCTCAGACGATGCGGCGTGATCGCGCCGGCTAGCTCCAATGGACGCGAGGAGTCTTGAGATGACTATCGACCAAGCCAGCCGAGTGCCGCGGATAATGGTCGTAGATGACGATCCCGACACTGTGTCCATTCTCGCGCGCCATCTTCAACGCGAAGGCTTCGTTGCGCTCGAAGCGGTCTCGGGCGCCGAATGCCTGCGTATTATCCAGGAGCATCCGGTCGATATCATTCTGCTCGACCTGATGATGCCGGAGATGGACGGCTTTCAGGTCTGCCGTGCCCTCAAGAACGATCCCAACACCACTGAGATTCCGATAATCATGATAACCGCGCGCGACGATTTGGATGCGCGCGCCGAAGGGATGCGCCTCGGCGTCAGCGATTTTCTGGCCAAGCCGGTCTTTCGCCGCCAGCTTGCCAATCGGATCCGCGCGCAACTCGACATGCTGGCGACCGGCCGCGTGACCGAGGCCGCGCTAAGCCGCTTCGAGCATGGCCAGAACGGCCAGGAAAAGAAGTAGTTCCAGCCAATCGCCGGCGCTTCGGATGGATACGGCTAAGCCGGTCGCGCCCAGCCACGCGAGACTTCCGTCCAAGGCCAGGACGCGAGCGGCGGTCAGGTTTGGCTACGATTTTACCTTCAACGCGCCCGAGGGGCAGGCGGCTACCGTAGCCCGCACCTTGGCATCATCGGCCGCGCTTGGATCGATCACGAATTTGCCGTTTTCAACTTTAAACACTTGCGGCAGGGTCTTTACGCAATTGCCGGAATGTATACAGACTTTACTGTCCCAGGTAACTTCCAAAGCCATCGCCGTTCGACCTCCTCGCCTGAATTTGACGCGGACACGCCACAATTAACACGTTCGCCGTGGATACTTCCTTCTTTGCACGCGTGAACGCCGGTCCGCAACCGCCGGGCGCGCGCCCTGCCGCCTGGCAGCGAAGAGGGAATTCGGATCTGGCTCCTCAGTATGCCTTGGCGAAGTAGGCGCGTTCGCCGGCCACCTCACCGCATACGATACAGCGGCCGGGCGCGCGGTTCTGGCCCAACGGAATTGCGCGGCAAGTGGCGCGTGTTTCGTCGCGAATCCTGGTCTCGCATGCGGGCTTGCCGCACCAGTAGATGTCGGCGAAGCCACCGCCGCCTTCGCCCTCCATCTGGGCGCGCAACTTGCCGTAGTCGTCGAACTGCCGGGTGTTCGCTTGCATCGCCGCCTTGGCCTGTTGATAAAGTTCGCGGCGGATGTCATCGAGCGCCGCGATCGCGTGCGACGCGATTTCGCCAAGCGCCGCCTTGCTCTTGCCCGCCGCTCCAGGCATATCGCGCCGCGCCAGCACGGCTTCACCTGCGGCGACATCGCGCGGACCGATCTCGACTCTGAGCGGCACCCCGCGCATCTCCCAGTCATTGAACTTGAAGCCGGGCGTGAGGCCTTCGCGCTCGTCGAGCTTTACACGGATGCCGGCGTTATCGAGCGCTTCGGTGATCGCGCGCGCCGCGCCGAGTACGCGCTCGCCCTCCTCGGCCTTGCGCCAGATTGGCACGATAACCACCTGGGTCGACGCCACCGAGGGCGGCAGGCGCAGCCCCTGGTCGTCGCCATGCACCATGACGATCGCGCCCAGCAGTCGCGTCGAAACGCCCCAACTGGTCTGCCATGGATGCTGCATCTGGTTGTTGTCGTCGAGGTAGCGGATCTCGAAAGCGCGTGCAAAATTCTGCCCGAGGAAATGCGACGTGCCGCATTGCAGCGCGCGGCCGTCGCCCATCAGGCCCTCGATCGCGTAGGTCTCCTCGGCGCCGGGGAAGCGCTCGGCCGCACTCTTGCGGCCCCATACCAGTGGGATGGCGAGGAAATCCTCGCAAAACGAGCGATAGACTTCGAGCATCGTGAGCGTCTCGCGCTCGGCCTCCGCGCGTGTCGCATGCGCGGTGTGGCCTTCCTGCCAGAGGAATTCGGAGGTGCGAAGAAACGGTCGCGTCCGCATCTCCCAACGCACCACGTTGCACCACTGGTTGATCATCAGTGGCAGGTCGCGATGCGAATGGATCCACTGCGCGAACATATGGTTGATGATGGTTTCGGAAGTCGGACGCACGATGAGCGGTTCTTCCAGCTCCTTGCCGCCGCCATGGGTCACGACCGCGACTTCGGGAGCGAAGCCTTCGACATGCTGCGCTTCTTTTTGCATGAAGCTTTGCGGGATGAAGAGTGGGAAATAGGCGTTGCGCGCGCCGGTTTTCTTGATGCGGTGGTCGAGTTCGTCGCGCAGTGCTTCCCAAATCGCGAAGCCGTCGGGCCGAAAGACGATGCATCCCCGTACCGGTGAATAGTCGGCCAGTTCCGCGCGCAGGATAATATCGTTGTACCACGCGGCAAAGTCCTGGCTGCGCGGGGTTACTTTCTTTTCGTCAGCTTTGTCGGCCATACGGCTTGTATTTCTTCCGTCAGCGTATGTTGCGACCTCAAATCATAGCTGTCCCTGCGAGAAAACGCATCGGTGCGGCGAGCCATGTCCCGTCGGCACGGATACCGGGTACGCCGCGCCTTTATCATGGCGGGAAGGCTTGCCCGGCGTTGCTAGTTCATCACGAGCGCGGCGCGCGTAATCGCGACGTCGGTCTGGCGGTTGAGCCATTCGGCCTGCTTGAAGGCGTCGTTGATTTGCTCGAGTGGAAATTTGTGCGACAGGATGCGGCCGAGCGGATACTTGTCGCGCGTACGCTGGACGAAATCGAGCGCCTTGGTAATCACCCACGGATCGTACATCACGACGCCAACGATTTTCTTGTTGCCCCATACCAGCGCCGACGGGTCGAGCGGCACGGTCTGGCCATTGGAGATGTTGCCGATTTCGAGATAGGTCCCGCCCGCGCGCAGCATCTCGATCCCCTCGGGTACGACCGCCGCCAGGCCGACCAGTTCGCATACCAGGTCCGCCCCGCGCATGTGCGTCAACTCCATCACGCGGGCGATGCGGTCCTCGGGCTGCTTCAATTCGTTCAGGTCGATGGTTTCGTCGGCGCCGAACTCTTTCGCGAGCTTGAGCCGCGCGGCGACGCCGTCGATCGCGATAATCCGCCCCGCGCCCATCTCGCGCGCGACCGCGATCGCATTGAGGCCAAGGCCGCCGGCGCCCTGGACGACGACCGTGTCGTCGAAACGCAGGCCGGCCTGATGAAGTCCGTAGATGACCTGCGAGAGCGCGCAGTTGATAGGCGCGAGTTCTTCGTCCGTGAGCGTATCGGGCGCTTTGAAGATGAACATGCCCGGATGCAGGTAATAGTATTCGGCGAACGCGCCGCGGAAGTGGGGGGGCTGCTGAATCGAACCCGCCATGTTCTGCATCTTGTTGGGACAGGCCGCGCGATGGCCTTGGAGGCACTGGTAGCACTTGCCGCACGGATTGAAGTAGCAGTAGACGACGCGATCGCCCTCCTTGAGCGGACTGCCCAGGCTGTCGGTGGTGACACCCTGGCCGAGTTGGGCCACGCGCCCGGTCATCTCATGGCCGTAAATCGAGCCTTCGGGGCGAATCCGGATGGGCAAGTCGCCGCGCCATATATGCAGGTCCGAGCCGCATATATTGGCCATCGCGACCCTGATCAAAACGGCGCCCGGGCCGGCTTCGGGGATGGGGAACTCCTGTATTTCGTAGGGCTCGCGAAAACCCTTGAGCACGGCGGCTTTACCTTTCATTACAGACTCCTTGACCTGATCCTGAACGCTCGATTCAATCGGGACGGTGGCGACCGTGGGCGATGCGCCGCGGCAGTGCCGCCAGGCCGGTACGCAGAGAGCTTAGGCCCGCTTTCCGTGTATTATCAATGGAAATGCAGCCAACTTGACCAGGAGGAACGAATGAGAGCGAAGCCGGTTTTGAGTGCGCTCATATTGGTCGCCGCTGTCGCCTTGTGCGCGCTTCCCGCCGCGGCGCTAAACGGCGAGACGTCTTCGCCGTCGAAGGCCCGCACTATCGAGGTAGCGGGTAACGCCGAGGCTCACGCCAACCCCGATCTGGCGACGCTCAATCTCGCGATTGAAACCCACGCCGCCACGGCCGAGCAATGCGCCAGCGAAAATGGCGCGCTCGCGCGCAAAGTCGGCGACGCGATCGAAGCCAAGCTCGGCGACAAGGGCAGGACCTGGACTGGCGGCTATTCGCTCTATCCGGAATACAATGAGCCGCGCGGCAATCAGAAGCCGACCATCGTTGGCTATCGCGCGGAAAATTCGATCACGGTCGAAACCGGCGCGCTCGACCATGTTGGCCCGCTCATCGACGCGGCCATCGCGGCCGGCGCCAATCGCATAAACTCGCTCCAGTTCAGCTTGCGCGACGATACCAAGGCACGCAGTGACGCGATCGCGATGGCGGCCAAGGACGCGCAGGCCCAGGCGCAATCGCTCGCCACCGCGCTCGGCGTCAAGCTGGGGCCGGTCGTCAAAGCCAGCACCGAGGAAGTGCGGCCGATTCCCGTGATGGCGCGGGCGTCATTCGCGGCGATGCCGATGAGTTCGACACCGGTGCAGCCGAGCGAAGTCACGGTACCCGCTACGGTTTCACTGACCTACGAGATTGAGTAGCCTCTGCGCCAGCGTGTTGTGTGAGCCGGACCGAGGCATTTGGCCTCGGCGGCCGCGTCCGACACGATAAAGCAGACGATCATTCCGCAAGGCAAATGCTGAAACCAGGTGATACGGCGCCGCCTTTCGATCTTCCGTGCGCGTTCGACGACCGCATCAGCCATCTCAGTCTTGGCGGGATTCGCTCAGAGTTGGTGGTACTGTTTTTCTACCCGCACGATTTTTCCTTTATTTGCCCGACCGAGGTCATGGGCTTCCATCGGGCGCAGCCCGCTTTCAAGGAAGAGCATACCAGTATAGTCGGCGTAAGCGTCGACGACACCGAGACCCATCGGCGCTGGGCACGTGAGTTGGGCGGAATCAGCTATCCGCTGCTCGCCGACGCAGGCGGCAAACTCGCGCAGGTCTGGGGTGTTTTCGACGAGAACGAGAAAATCGCGCTGCGTGCGACCTTTATCCTCGACGCTGATCGGATGGTGACCTACGCGCTCGCGAGTGCGATCAACGTTGGACGCAGCGTGAGCGAGACCCTGCGCGTCGTTCGCGCGCTGCGAGCGGGGCGGCCGTGTCCAGCGGATTGGCAACCCGGAAATGAAGTCGGACCCGGCGACGTCAAGTACTAGGGCGCCTTGGCATTTTTCAAACCGGAAGAGAAACGGCGGCTGTTCGAGCGCCTCGCCAGCATCCGCGAAATCGTCTTCGGCATCCAGGACGGCGTGCTGACGACGGCCGGTGTGCTGGCCGGGCTCAGCGGTGCCGTCACCGGCCGCGGCGAGGTCATCCTGGCCGCGTTGGCGTCGACCGCGGCGGGTGCGCTCTCGATGGGCGCGGGCGCATATCTCGGCACGCGCGCCGAGACCTCGGTCATCCAAAGCGAACTCGCACGCGCGCGCCGCGAGACCGCGCGCCAGCCCTACATGGTGCAGGAGAGCTTGCTCGCCGCGCTGGCCAAGGAGGGACTCAGCCGCGAAGCCGGCTACCGTGTAGTCCAATTGTTAAGTTCCGCGCCACAGGCGTTGTTTTCGACCGCGGAGGCGAAGATTTACGGGCTCGCCGGGGGGGCGTTCACCAACGCCATTGTCGATGGACTGGTGATGGGCGCGGCCTTTCTCGCCGGAGCCTTGGTGCCGCTGTTGCCCTTTGTGTTGATAACGTCTGAGAAGTTGGGGCTTATCGGCGCGATGGTGACAACGGCGCTGGTACTGTTCGGAGTGGGATACTTTGTCGAAGGGCGGCTTTCCGAGCGGCGTTATCCATCGCTATCGGGATTGCATTTTTTGGTGATCGCGATGGGCGCGGCGTTGGCCGGCTACCTGATTGGTCTCGCGATCGCGCCGTTGGGCGCGGTGGCGCTGTAGCAATTTGGGCGTCGTGAAGTTACGCACCTACTCGTCGTTGGCGGCCTTTGTCGCGCATTATCGTGCGTTGGTGTCGGCGAGTGCCGACCAAGGGCCGGCGCTCGCCGATGAGGAGCGCGCGACGCTGGCCGCGATGGCGCGGCTGGTGTCCGCGGCGCTGGGTGAGTCCGAGCGCGCCGCGCTCGGGCTCACCCAGCGTATCGACGCGACGGCATGCGGCGGCGATACCGC
>JBOHWJ010000278.1:0-3056 GCA_050736495.1 Binataceae bacterium (SeqCode)
GGCTGATCCAGCGCGCCGATGGCTACAAGTTCACTATCGTCAGCGGCGAAGTGACTTTCCAGGATGGCGAACCGACAGGCGCGATGCCGGGCAAGCTGATACGGGGCCCGCAGGCGTCTCCGTGCCCAGCCGACTAAGCGCTTGTGATACTCGTGATGGAAGGGGCCCCACGTAGCGCGAAAAGTGTCGAAACGGGCTCGGGCGCGGGCTCATCATGCTCAAGCCGGTCGGCAATCACGCGAAGTGCAAGCATCTTCGCCTTGGCGACTGCCTCCCTCTGCTCGCGCCCATACGCCATGACACCCGGCAACTCCGGAGTCTCCGCGAGCCAGCGTCCGTCTTCTTCCCGCTCGACTTCGATTCTTAAAGGCATGACGACGTGTTACCACCTTCCCCGATGGTCCAGAATCAGGGCTACCGCAATCGAGCATCCCGTTTGCCAAATAAGATTGAGGCCCCCGGCATGACTCAGCCATCCATCTTCGATTCGATCCGGGTTGAGCGAACGGAAGACGAGAAGGCGCGCGTTTCGGGATGAGTGGCTGTCAAACGTGGCTGTCATTCTTCACAGACCCGTCCGAGGCAGTTCCGTTTAACCCCGACAATCCCTTGATTTCGTTGGTGCCGTGGTGCGAGGACCGAACCCGCATAGAGCTTTCGCTCCAGAGGATCGTGAATTTTTCAGAACAACTTTCGCGGAAGCTGACAGTATAACGCATTGCGAGAATGCGATTACTCAGTCAGGGCGGCCATATTATGCCGCACGCGTGCCGTTGACGCGCGCGGCGCGCGTGCTAAGAGTCGGAACATCATCGTGGGAGGACGGCTATGGCTCACATCGCCAGCAACTGGGCGTACAGTAAGGGACTCCACGACCTCGGCAAGGGATGTTATGCGTACCTGCAGCCGGACGGGGGCTGGGGATGGAGCAACGCCGGCCTGGTCGTGGATGGCGGCGAATCGCTGTTGGTCGACACGTTGTTCGACTTGAACCTCACGCGCGAGATGCTCGAAGCGATGCGGCGGGCCGAGCCCAAGGCCGCCGCGCGTATCGGCACACTCGTCAACACGCATTCCAATGGCGACCATTGCTTCGGCAATGAACTCGTCACCGGGGCCGAAATCGTCGCCTCGCAAGCATGCGCGGAGGAGATGGCGCATGACGGCGGCGCCAAGCGCCTCGCCGACATTCAACGCAACACCGCACAGATGGGCGAGGCCGGGAAATTTTTCGAGGAAATATTCGCGCCATTCGACTTCAACGGCATCAACGTCACGATGCCGACGGTGACCTTCGAGGGCCAGCTCGAGCGGCGTGTCGGCGCCAAGACCGTGCGCCTCATTCAAGTCGGCCCCGCGCATACCCGCGGTGACATCCTCGCCTACGTGCCGCAAGATCGCACCATCTTCACCGGTGACATCCTCTTCATCAACGGCCATCCGATTATATGGGCCGGCCCGGTCGCCAACTGGACCAAGGCCTGTCAACTGATGCTCGATCTCGACGTTGATACGGTGGTTCCCGGCCACGGTCCGATTACTGACAAGCAGGGCGTTGCGGCGGTGAAAGGTTACCTGGAGTACATCACGAGCGAGGCGCGCCGGCGCTACGACGCGGGGATGCCGGTGTTCGAGGCCGCGCGCGATATTTCGCTCACCGACTACTCAACCTGGGGTGATGCCGAACGGATAGTCATCAACGTGGCGACGCTCTATCGCGAATTCTCCGGTGGTGCGGCACCGGCGCCGAACACGGTCGAGCTATTCGGAATGATGGCGCAATTGCATCAGAGCCGCCGTCGATAGCGTGTGTGCGATCGGATTAACCGCGTTGTCGTTGCGGCTGAAGTAATTCAACGGGCGGCGCGACGGCGGCGCGCGGTACGCATAGCGCCAGAATCGCCGCCACCAGCAGCGCCGACGCCATTACCATGAGGCCACCGCCGAAGCCGTGACCGCTCTGATGGATCAGGCCGACGGCGTAGGGGCCGGCGAGCCCGCCGAGATTGCCGACCGAGTTTATCAGCGCGATTCCACCCGCGGCCGCGCTGCCGCCCAGGAACGCCGACGGCATCGACCAGAACGGCCCGAAGGTTCCCCAGATACCGCCCGCGCCGACGCAGATGGCGATCATTTCAAGCACCGGGTTGGCCGCCAATGCTGAAACCGCGAGACCGATCGCGCCAACCAATGCCGAGAGCGCCAGATGCCATCGGCGCTCGCCGGCGCGGTCGGAAGCCTTGCCCACCTGCACCATCGCGACCGCCGCGACTACGAACGGCACCGCCGCGATAAATCCCACCTCGAGATCGCTCAACGAACCGAAGCTCTTGATGATCTGCGGAAGCCAGAGGCTAACGCCGTAAAGGCCGATCACGATGGAAAAATAGAGGGCCGCGAGCAGCCATACGCGGCCGTCGGTCAGCGCCGGCGCAAGATTGTGCATGCGTGCACGCGCCTGCGGCGCATCGTTGGCTGCGATCCGATTCGTCAGCGCGAGGCGCTCCGCGTGGCTGAGCCATCGCGCCTGCATGGGACCGTCGGGCAAATGGAGCGCGACGGCCACGCCCAGAATCACCGCGGGAACACCTTCGAGCAGGAAGAGCCATTGCCATCCGGCGAGGCCCATCACGCCATGCATCGTCAGCAGCCCACCCGACAGCGGCCCCGCGATGACGCCGGCGAGCGCGGTCGCCGTCATGAAGGCGGCCACTGCGCGCGCCTGTTCGCGGGCCGGGAACCAGTAGGTGAGGTAGAGAATGATGCCCGGAAAGAAGCCCGCCTCGGCCACGCCCAGCAGGAAGCGTAGCAAGTAAAAGCCCCGCTCGCCGCGCACCAGCACCGTCGACATCGCGATGGCGCCCCACGAGATCATGATGCGCGCTATCCAGCGGCGGGCGCCGACGCGTTGCAGGATCAGGTTGCTGGGAATCTCGAAGATGAAATAGCCGACGAAGAAAAGTCCAGCACCGAAGCCGTAAGCGGCGTCGCTCAGATGGAGTTGGCGGTTCATCTGCAGCGCGGCGAAGCCGACGTTGATGCGGTCGAGGTAGGCG
>JBOHWJ010000279.1:0-14412 GCA_050736495.1 Binataceae bacterium (SeqCode)
TTATGGCAATCATCGTTCCCGTTGAGGCAACGGAGAACAAGCGCACGGGTGTATGCCCGATACACGCGGGAGCGTGGATGCGAGCCGGCTGAATTTAAGTCAGCCGGCTCGCGCGATCGAATCAGAAAGAATTAGGCGTGGCCGTGGCGGAGGAGCTTGCCGGGGGTCGCGCCGGTGCACTTATCCTCAGCGAAGGTCTCGACGCCGTTGACGATGATCGAGCGGTAACCCTTGGCGCGCTGGACGCGGCGCCATTCGCCACCGGGAAAATCATGGCTGATCTCGCCGACCCAGTTGGGCTCGACTGCCAACTCATCGAGGTCGTAAACCACGATGTCGGCGGCCAGACCCTCGCGTAGCATTCCGCGATCGCGGAAGCCCCCCGCATGTGCGGGCAGGGCGGAGAGCCGGTAATGCGCTTCCTCAAGGCTGAGCTTCTGCTCGTCGCGCACCAGCCAGGCCAGGAAGTCGGTGGTGAAAGCGCCGCCGGTGAAAAACTTCGTATGTGCGCCGCCGTCCGACACGCCCGGAAGCGTGAAGGGTGAAGCGGTGAACATCTCGGCCATGAAGTCGGCGTTGAAGCCGCGGTTGGGGCCGAGGAATTCCACCTTGAGGCCGCCAGCGATCGAGAGGTCGAGCATCACGTCGAGAGGATGCTTGCCCTCTTCCGCGGCGATCTGACCCAGCGACTTGCCCACGTATTTCTCGAGCTCGGGCTTGTCATTGACCCATTGCACAATGAGGTGATGGATGGCGCCGCCGACGCCGGCCTGAATCGCGCGCAACTTCTTATCGGCCTCGTCGGTCTCGCGTTTGACCGCGGCGCGCAGCGCGGGCTCTTTCATCTTGGCGATCTTCTCTTCGATGGTGCCGGTCGTAATCGCACGCCACGCCGGGCTCGCGTCGTAAAGGTTCCAGTGTTCGAGCGTGAAAGCGAAGCCAGTGCGAACGGTCCCAGTCTGGCCGAAAATGGGCAGGCCCTTGGCGCGGCAACGCTCCAGCCAGCGCAGGCTGCGGCGGTGCACTTCCGCGTTTTTGCGCGTCGGCACGATTGCATTGTGCAGTATCGGGCGCTGTGCCTCGCCGGCGAGCGTTTCGAGGAAGGCGAGGTCGTCCTTGATATGGCCGGTCGCCTGCGTGATCTGGATGAAGCCCTCGTCACGTTCGCGCAGCACGCGCGCCAGGTTCAAAATGTCCTCATCGCACATGGTGTCGGTGACCATCGGCGAACCGTCGAAGTCGGCCTGGGTCGAATCAGGGCCGAGCCGCTGAATCGAGAAGCCGCATAGTCCGGCATCCATGCCCTGCGCCAGCAGGCGCGCCATCTCGGCCCGTTCGTCATCGGTGGCCGGCCGGGTCTTCGCCGCTTCCAGCCCCATCACGTACGCCATCAGCGAGGCCGTCGGCATGTACTGGATACAATTGACGCCCTTGGGCGAACGGTCGAGCGAATCGAGATATTGCGGAATGGTCTCCCAATCCCAATTCATTCCGACCTTCATCGCTTCGTATGGAATCGCTTCCGTGCGCGTCATCATCAGCATCGACCGCTCGCGGAAATCGGGCTTCACCGGGGCGAAGCCGAAGCCACAATTGCCGAGCACGACCGAAGTGACGCCATGCCATCCCGAGATCGTGCACCATGGATCCCAACGGATCTGGGCGTCGTAATGGGTATGGAGATCGATGAAGCCAGGGGCGACGATGGCGCCGTACGCGTCGATAGTGCGTTTGGCGGAACCGGGCGCGCGTCCGCCGACCTGCGCTATCTTGCCATCGCGAACCCAAATGTCGCCCTTGAAGCGAGGTACCCGGGTGCCGTCGACGATGGTTCCGCTTTTGATGTGAAGGTCATATTCCGCCATTTTTCAGTTCCCTCCTGAGTGGTAAGGACTCGACCGTTTCTCCACGGCGTCTGGCACGTGAATAATGTTTATACGTGGAAGCGCGGCATCTAATGTCTCTATAGCAAACGGCCATGCGAAAGGCCAAAGCGCGAGCGCGAGTCAAAGCCAGTCCTGTGCGCCGCTATTTTCGCGCCCCGGCGCCCCGATGATTTCGTTCTCCAATATTTTGATAAGCGCCGGCCGCGCCCCACGTTAACCGAGCCGTTTCTACACCAGGTAAAAGCGCGTGCCGCAGATACTTACCTGGTCATCCGCAACGCGGCATCCACGGGCCGCGGCCGCGTCCAGCAGCCGCTTGCGATCGGCGACCTTGATGTCGATGCCGCCCAGGCCCTCGCCGCGGCCGTCGTTCATTTCTACGAAGCGTATGTTGGCGTTGTCGAGCGGCATCTCGAAGCGGCCCTGCGCATCCTGACGCAGCGGAATTTCCGCGATGCTGCTCCAGCGTTCGGCCAGCCCGCGCGGATCGGCACTCTGCAATTCCACCGCGCTGTAGTTCGTGATGACGCCGGTGCGCCGGGCCGAGGGCCATTTGCTGCCGCCGGCCGGTCCCCAGTTGCCTTCGGGCTCGCCCTTCGCATCCCAATCGATCTCAAAGAAGGCGCCGCCGGTATCGGCGGGATGAAGCTGCATGCCGTGAAAGTCCGTCGTTTCGTGCTCCCATGCGACCCGCACGTTGAGTGCGCGGGCACGCTCTTTGCGCGCCAGTTGAACCGCGGCCGAATCGCACTGGCATATGACCATGTAACCGCCGTCGCCGTTACGCCGTTTGAGATAGCGGCCGGCGGCGGTGTCCGCTTTTACCGGCGCCACCACTTCGATGAAATTGTTTCCGACCGGCATCAGCGAATTCTCCAGCCCAAAGACGGCCACACCCTTATCGACGAAACAGACTTCGATGCCGAGCACGGCCTTGAAGTCCTCGATAACCGGCGCGAGCTTGTTCGCAACCAGGCAGATTTGGCGAAGACGTATCGACATGGCTTCCTCCATTGCGGCGCGGTGTACGGTATCAGCGAGCGCGCGCCCCCCGATTGCCGCCCCGCAGAAGCATAGGCGCACTGGGTATCGTTGCGCCATAGTTGGGGCGCCATAGTTGCGCCGCCATAGTTGGGGCGCCGCTCGTGAGTGGAGTCAGGCGAAATCGCTCATCCACAAGGCCGTAACCGTCTCTGCGCAATCCTATTGATTCTTATCGACTCGAGGTGGTCTTTGTTTCAAACTTCATGTAGCAGCAGAAGTGGTCGCGCTTTCGGGTCCTAAGCCCTTGCGAGCGACAGGATGGCAGCCGCGGGAACTTGGGCTTTTGACCACACGCGGTGAGTTTAGCGGAGCGGCAGTTCGTATTCGTGGTGTGGCCGAAATGGCTGAGATCTGGCCTAACTTCTTCATAGCCGGGGCGGCCAAGGCTGGGACTACCTCACTGTATTCCTACCTTAAGCAACATCCCCAAGTATTCCTGCCGAAGATAAAGGAGCCGCAGTACTTCGCCAGCGTGAAACCTGCGCCCGAATACGCTCATCTGGTCGACGCGGTGACCGATCGCGGCAGGTACTTGAAACTGTTTCGTGGTGCCGAACGGTACGCCGCCATCGGCGACGCCAGTCCGTCGTATTTATGGGACCCGGAGGCGCCAAATCGCATCAAGCGGACCGTGCCGCATGCGCGCATCATCATATCGCTGCGCGATCCGGTCGAGCGTGCTTTTTCGCATTACCTGATGGACTACCGGGAGGGCGCTCAGGATCTGCCGTTTTACGAGGCCATCTGCGAGGATGTCGCGCGAAAGAAGAAGGGCATCGGCGTGTCTTTTCTGTACGTTGAATTCGGCCAGTATCATGCGCAGGTGCGCCGCTACCTGAACACCTTCGGTCCGGACAACGTCGAAATTCTGATGTTCGAGCAACTCCGGCGCGCGACTCGCGAAGTGATCGCCAGAATTGTGAGGTTTCTCGGCCTCGACGCCGCGCCGGTGGATCAAATCGACACTTCCCGCGTCCACAATGGTTACGCCGTCCCGCGTGCGCGATGGGCGCGGTGGCTAGCCGGCGCGCATTGGACGCGCACGCTGGGTCAAACCGTCGTACCGCGCAGTCTGGCAGCTTTTATTTACGAACAATTCCTGCTCAAGTCCGGGCGCAAACCAGAGATCGATCCGCGCGCCAAGGAGTTGCTGTGCGAAATCTACCAACCCGAGATCAGGCAGCTCGAGCAGGTGCTCGGATATCCGCTGCCCGAACTGCGTCGGTCGTGGTGAATTTGCACCTGGCGAATACACCTGCCAGCCTGTTGTCGCCATGCGCACGCGCCTGATGCGAATCGCCAGGCCCGCCGCCAAGGTCCGTTCGCTGCTGAGAAACCTGGTGGCGTATGCGCTTGCAATCGCCATCATATGGTGGCTCGCGCGCGATCTTTCAGGCGTCGATCTGGTGCGAGCGCTTCGGCGCGCCAACCTGTGGATCTTCATTCCGGCCTGCGCGCTCTCGGTCGCCTGCTGGCTTATCGGCGAAACGTTTCTGTACGCCAGGCTCTTCAGCTACTTCCACGGACGTACGACCTTCCGCGAGATGCTGCCGATCAACGCCGTGCAGGAGTTCCTGCAGTCGATCAATAGCGTGGCCGCCGGCAGCGCGCTGGTCCTGTTCGTCCATCGGCGCAAGGGCGCGCCATGGCTGACCGCCGGATGTACGTTGTTGTTCCAGGCCTTCATCGATTTCCAGGTGATCGCGTGGCTGGCGCTGGCGGGCGCGTTGATCGTTCCGGCCGCGCTGTTTGGCATGCCGTGGTACTTCCCGGGATTGGCCCTGACGACAGTCGGCCTGATCGTATGGTTCTGGAAGCGCGGTTTGCCGCGCACGCAGGTGCTGCGGTGGTTGTACGAAAGCCCTTCGATGAGTGCGTTTCGCGCGGCGCATCTTACGCACTATTTGCACCTGATGCTGATTCGCCTGCCGATCTTCCTCGCTCAGGCGATCGTGCTTTACTTCGAGCTGATAGCCTTCGGCCTTCACGTATCGCTCGGCTATCTGGTCGCGTTCGTTCCTGCGCTCATACTGCTGGGCACTTTGCCGATTGCACCGGCGGGATTGGGACCGCGCCAGGCGATAATCGTGCTGGGGCTTAGCGCTTTCGGTTCGCGTGCGGACCTGCTCGCGTTGTCGCTTGGGCACAGTGTCATTAGCCTGCTCCTCCGGCTTCCGCTAGGGCTGTTTCTATGGCCGTTCATGCGCGAGATCAGCGATCTGTACGATGTTAATCCGCCACCAGGGACCGGACCGTCCGCCGCGATCGCGTCAGCCTCGTAACGCCGCCTGCGAGTCTCGGCCAGTCCGCGACTGCCCGTGCGATAGCTCGATACGGCAATGCGCCATCTCGGCATGGGGGAAAACCGTCGCTCCATAGTGCGTTGACAGCGTGACTGTCAACTGCTGAAATGCGGCGTCACGTCGGCGGAAAATCCCCCGGAAATTGCCTGGTAGAAATTACGCTATATGTTCGGGCCAAACGATTATCGTCCGCGCAACCTGGGATGGGCGCGGTTGATGGAGTGCACGCAGAATGGTGACAAAGAGGCGTTTCGGGCGCTGGTCAACGAGATCGGCCCGGTGATTGCCCGCTTTCTGAGCCGCCGGCTGGCCGATGCGAGTGAACTGGAGGACGTTTGCCAGGAGACACTGCTTGCCGTGTACGAATCACGGCGCACCTACGAACCGGCGCGGCCGTTCGAGCCGTGGCTGTTCGCGATTGCACGTCATACGGCCGCTAATCATTTTCAACGTCATCGGTCGCGTACAAGCTGGCAGGAATTGAGAGGAGAGCTACCGGACGACAGTGGCGAGAAAGGGGACAATCCCCTGGTAAAGCTTCGGCAAGCGCTCGGCCGTTTGCCGCGCTTCCAGCGCGAGGCTTTCGTCATGATGAAGATTGAAGGCCTCTCCCTGATCGAGGCTTCCGAACGTACCGGCGCCAGCGTTGGCACGCTCAAGGTGCGAGTACACCGGGCTTTCGCATTTGTGAAAAAGTCCATGCTTGGCTAGGCGAATCAGATGGAAATGCCGCAGGCACGCAAGATTCGATACGATGCCTTGATCGAGCCGCTGTTCGAAACCTTGAAACCGACCAAACGGTTGTGGCCAGTCAGCATACGCCTTGCACTCTGGATCGTGCTCGAACTGGGTATCCTGGCGTTGATCGCGATCGTCTTGCCCCGCGCCGGTCTGCTGGCGGCGTTTCACAATCCGCACTATCTGATCGAAACCGCTTTTTTCATCGTTGCAGGAGTGGCGTCGGCCGGCCTTGCGCTGAGAACGGCGATCCCTGGCCGCGACGCAACCAGGAACGAATTGCTCCTGATTGTGGGGGTCGCGCTCGTCGCGATATCGCTAATCGTGCGCGGACCAGTGATCACCGGCGTGTCGCTTATCGAGTTCATCCGTGCGGGCATCGGATGCCTGGTTTGCACGGTGGCGCTGGCGTCGCTGCCATGGCTCGCATTGTTTTGGGCGGTGCGACGCGGCGCACCAATGGCGCCGGAAACCGCTGGTTGGTTAATTGGTCTGGCCGCTTTTTCATTTGCATTCGTGGCCAGCCGCCTGGGCTGCTCGATCGACAATTCAATGCATGTTCTGATGTGGCATGCGCTGCCGGCGGCCGTCGGCGCGGCGCTCTCGATGTTCGCGGGGATGGCGTGGCTCGAGCGGCGTGATCGGCACAGAAAGGCTTCCACAGAAAAAGTCTCGCGTTAACACGGATTGCCGTCTCTGGCTTTCCCAATCCTACCAATCAGGGGCCAGGATCCATTAAGGTATGGCGGCTGCTCAGCGCCGCGTTTCTACCTGCCTGCCCGGTGGAAATGGTCGGCGATTACGTGGGCGACGCAGCAGGTCAGTTTCTTGCCTGTCGGGATGTGCAGAAACTCATTGGGGCCGTGGGCGTTGGAGTGAGGTCCGAGCACGCCCGTGATGACGAACTGTGCCGCCGGAAAGCGTTCGCCCAACATGCCCATGAACGGAATGGTGCCACCTTCGCCCATGTAAGCCGCCGGCTTGCCGAAGAAGGTCCGCGAGGCATCCTCCAGCGACTGCGCGAGCCATGGCGCAAGTTCTGGCGCGTTCCAACCGACGGCGCCCCAGTTCGGCTCGAAACTTACGTTCGCGCCGTATGGCGGATTCCGCGTCATCAGGCTTTTGAGCTTTTGCGTCGCGGCTATGGGATCGCAGGTCGGCGGCAGACGCAGCGAAAGTCTCAGGGCGGTCATTGGGCGCAGCACGTTGCCGGCGTTATCCGCCGACGGCAGGCCGTCGGCGCCGATAATCGCCAGCGCCGGCCGCCATGTGCGATTCAGAACCAGCTCGGTCAAGTCCGCAGTCTCGGGGCGCGTGCCGCCGGCAAATGGGAATTGTGAATGAATCTCGCCGCCGAGCGCAGCCGCGGCGGCGGCCGCCTGCTTTATCCGCACGTCGGGAACGGTGACATGGAATTCACCAGGCAGCACCCGCCCGCTCTCGGCGTCCTCGAGACGGCCGAGCAGTTGACGCGCGATGCGAAAGCTGTCCGGAACGACGCCGCTGGCCGCACCCGAATGCATGCCCTCGGTGAGCACCTCGACCTTGAGGGTGCCGCCCACCAGTCCGCGCAGCGAAGTCGTGCACCATAGTTGCTCGTAATTGGCACAGCCTGAATCGAGCGCGATCACCAGGCTTGGCTGGCCGATGCGGGCCGCGAGATGCTCGACGTAAAACGGCAGGTCGAAGCTGCCGCTCTCCTCGCACGCTTCGATCATCACTACGCATCGCGCATGCGCAACGCCGTGTGCCCTGAGCGCGCCGATCGCGCTCAGACACGCGAACATTGCATAACCGTCGTCGGCGGCGCCACGGCCGTAGAGGCGATCGTCGCGGATCACCGGCTGCCACGGATCGAGGCCGGCGGTCCACCCGGCCATCTCGGGTTGCTTGTCCAGATGCCCATAGAGCAGGACGCAATCGTGCGAATCGCCTGGTATGTCCATGAAAATGAGCGGTGTGCGTCCTTCCAGCCGCACGACCTCGAGCCGCATCCCCACGTGCTCCTGCCGGCGCGCCCAACCCTCGAAGCGCGCCACCACGCGGTCCATGTGGCCGTGCGTGCGCCATTCGGGATCGAACGCGGGTGATTTGTTGGCGATGCGAACGTATTCGATAAGTTCGGGTACAACGGATTGATCCCAGATTTGGTTGACGTAAGTCGTGATCGCCTGCGTGTCCATGAGGCCAAGCCTACGACGGCAGATCGGGATAATCAAAATGCGCCGGCGCTGCGGCGGCAGTTCATTCCGGGCCGGATTGCGCTTGTCCGGATTGCGGCTCGCCGGATGGGAAAGGCGGCGTCTGTACGGCCGGGCCGGCTTCGGGTGCGTTTGACATTTTTTCTTCCCGCACCGACTGGACAATATTGTTGGGAGTGTAAAGCACATGGTACAGCGTCAGTTTTTTCTCGGTCATGCTGAGCCGGGCCTGACGCACCGCGACCGACGTCCCCATCGTGAAAAAGGCGAGCGCGGCGTTGCGCGGGCGAAGCTGCGGATTGACGAACTTGGTGCCATCCGGGTTGAAGGCGTAGACGTCTTCGGCCTGACCACTATCAGTCGTGCGAGTGGCGTTGGGCGCGCCGAAGGCCGCATTGATCTGACTACGCGAGGAGCCTGGCTTGAGTATCGACGGTTCATAGTGGATGGAGGAGTCTTTCATCGTGACGCTCTGGAGCATGCCGGCCGGGGTGTAATTCGACGCGCTCATCGCTGGTGTGGTCGGTTGGAATCGGGCGCAGGACCCCATCGTCAATGCCGCCACCGCAAAAGACGTTACTACGGCCATGTACCCAATTCTTTTCATCCAAACACTCCGGTTCGCGGCGTAAGCCGCAGCCTGCAGACGCCATGGGGTCTGATGGTACGATGGTAAGCTTCAGACGGTGAAAAGTCTCCCAAAATTGATGAAACATCAAATACTATATCCTCAGTGGCCGACCGCCGGAGCCGCATTGCTGCGTCTCGAACGCGGTAGCAGGAAGCAAAACGGCGCAACCACCACCAGCACGATCGCCAGCAGCCGATAGACATCGTTATAGGCGAGCACTCCCGCCTGCGCCTGGATGGTTTGGTAGAGCATACCGAGCCCCTGATGCTGCGAAGTCGCCATCTGATGCATGTAGTTGAAGTGCGGCGTACCAGGCATCTGCGGCGGCATCTTGCTCACGCGCCAGGCGTCAAAGATGGAAAAGTGCTGGACCAGATAGGCCTGATGCATCTGCTGGTGCGAAGTCAGCATATTGGTCACGCCAGAAACGCCAATCGCGGCAGCGGTCTGGGTAACCATGTTGAACATGCTCGACGCATAGCCCATCCGCGCGGGTGGAATCTCGGTCAGTGAGGCTGCCGTCAGTGCCGGGAAGACCACGCCGAGCCCCATCCCGAAAAAGAAGATCGGCCAGATGAGCGAGGTGATACTGACCGACAAATCCCAACTCGCCATGCGAAACGTCGCCAGCCCGGCGATAAGAAAGCCGGCCGCCACCATCGGCCGCGTATCCACGCCGCGGCGCGATAGCTGGCCGATGCCGAACAGCGCCATCACCGCGCCGACGCCGCGCGGCGCAACCGCCAGACCCGACTTCCAGGCGTCATAGCCGAGTAATTCCTGGGTGAAGAGCGGATTGAGCAGGTTGATGCCGAAAATGACCATCGATTGCGCCGCCGTCAGGCTCACGCCGAGCGAGAAGCTGAAAAAACGCGTGATGCTGAGGTCGAGGATCGGATCGGGAAAGCGCAGCTCGTGGATTATCAGCAGCACCGCCGCGCAGCCCGAACATGCAATGAAGTAGCGCACCCAGGTGGCCGCGAACCAATCGGAGCGCTGGCCGCGGTCCAGCACAATCTGGAGACATCCGATCGCGAGCACCAGCAATACCATCGCGACATAGTCGACGCGGCCGCTGCGCTGCTTCTCCAGATGCTCCGGGTCATGGACGAACTGGTAGACCATCGCCGCCGCCAACAATCCTAGCGGCAGGTTGATATAGAAATTCCAGCGCCAGTTCCAGTTCATCGTGATCCAGCCGCCCAGCGTCGGACCCAGAATCGGCGCGACCAGGATGCCGATGCCCCAGGTCGACATCGCGAGCGTATGCTCGACGGGCGGGAAGGTCTCCAGCAGGATGGCTTGCGAGAGCGGCATCATGGCGGCGCCGGCCGCGCCCTGTAGCAGTCTGAAGACGACCATCTGCGTAAGACTCTGCGCGATTCCGCATAGACCCGAGGCGACTACGAACATGAGCACCGAGGCGACGAAATAGCGCTTGCGGCCGATCCGCGCGGCAATCCAGCCGGTCATCGGGATAGTCACGCCGCTGGCGACCAGGTAGCTGGTGACGATCCAGGTTATCTCGTCCACGCTCGCGGCGAAGGTGCCCTGCATATAGGGCAGTGCGACGTTGACGATGGCGCTGTCGAGCACCGTCAGGAAGGCGCCGAGCATGACCGCCGCGGCAACCAGCCACTTGTGGTCCGCGCCGATCGCGTGGGCCGGTGTGGGAAGCGCAGGAGCCGCCATCGCTAATGCGGCTCCTCGTCGCGCCGGGCGCGTGGGCTCACGCCCGCGCCTACGGTGGGGCTGGAACTGATCTGGCTGACAATCATCGGCACACGTTCATCGGCACACATTCTGCGGCACGGGTTCGACGGCTTGAAGCTTCCTTCGGGATGCTTTCGTGCCAATAACACAAAGCCCGCCGCTGGGCGAAGGCCGCGCCGTGGAACGTCGGTGAAGCCTAACTGCCGGCGTGAATCGCCCCGAGACGGCGCGTGGAAATCATGATGTGGCCACGATTGCCGCTAAGAAAATAAGATTGACTTAACCAGGCAAGGCCATAATCTACCCAGAGGGGATCGCCATCCACAAACTGTCGAGGAGGGACACATGTCCACGGTCAAACGCGCCGCCACGCTTGCGACCTGCGTTGCAGTCTTTATCTGCGCGCCCGCCGCACTTATCTGTCAGCCAACGGCGCTTGCCCAGACCATGGGAGAGTATGGCGCGACACTCGGCCACAGCGCCTCTACGGCGTCCTCGATGCCCAGGGCAAATCCACCCAGCATACCATTCGATTCGCACGGAGGGGTGGCGAGCAATCCAAGCGGTTCCAGCCACACCGAGGTGATTCGCAACTCCGACGACTATAGTCGCGCGGGCAGTTCCGCTTCGAGCGACGAGGACACGAATCCCAATCCCAACAATCCCGCGAGCGGTTGGGAGCGGACCAATTAGCGCTTGATTCTTAGCGCCTCGCCGTCCGCGTCTACGCTTGGCCCGCGCGCCTCGCGGCCATTGGCGGCGACCGTTTTGCCGGTCTCATTGGCCATATGCGCATCGGTCCACGCCGCGAACTCCAGCGCGTATTCGTTCCATCTGATCGGCGCGTAGCGCGGCGGATTGTCCGCCGAACAGCGTGCCGGCACGCCTTCCACGCATAGCCTATCGTGTTCGATAGCCGGTTAGCCGGAAACCTGGTCATCGGCTAGCACGCGCTGATTCGTGTAACCAAGCCCGGACCAAATCGTCTATCAGACATGTCTCGTCTCGTCTGGCGGCGTGCAGTAGATTGTATCCCGCTTTGGCTCGGATGGAGAATGCTCCGCTTGCTCACATCCGCTTGCTCTCTTTTGTTCAGATTCCGGCTGGAATTGGTGGTCTTGATCATCCTCGGGCTCGCCGCCCTCGCCACCAGTATCAATGAAGGCCCGTTGGTCGATTGGGACGAGGCGACCTACGCCCAGGTCGCGCACGAAGCGACCGCGAACGGCTCATATCTCCATTTCACCTGGAACGGCGACCCCTACGTCAAGAAGCCGCCGCTGCTGTTGTGGATGGTAACGGCGTCATTCAAGGCCTTCGGTGAAACCGAATGGGCCGCGCGGCTGCCCTCGGTGCTGATGGGTATGGGGACGCTGCTGCTGGTCTATTTTTCGGCCGCGGCGGTGGCCGGCCGCCTGGGCGGATTCTTCGCCGGGCTGATACCGTTGGGCTTCTATTTTTTTATCGCGCGCGGCGGCCGCGAATGCGCGACTGACGCGCCGCTGGTGTTCTTCAGCATGCTCGCCGTGTATGCGCTGATACGGGCGCGCAACGACCGGCGCTGGGCTCCCATAATCGGCGTGGCCTGCGGCCTGGCCATCCTGAGCAAGGGGCTGGCGGGGCTGATTCCGATCGCGGTCGTCGCTATTTCAGTGCTGGCGCTGCCCGGATTTTCGGTCATCGGCATAGGCGGCCTGTTGATCCAGTTCGCTATCGCGGTGGCGGTTGCGGCGCCGTGGTTTATAATCGAGGCGATTTCACGCGGTGACCTGTTCTGGTCGACCTTCGTTAAACAGGAAACGCTTGCGCGCCTGACCAGTCATCTCGAAGACCAACCCAACGCGCAGGCCTATTCACTGATCACGTTCGCCGCCGAAATCCGCTACCTGTGGCCGATCCTGCTGCCGCTGGCGGGCCTTTCCATCGCGGCGCTGCGGCGCGGCGCGTTGACGACGATGCGCCGGCTTCCGCCTGAACTCGCGGTATGGTTCCTATGGCTCGGCCTCGCGCTGGGCGCCGCTTGCGCGGTGCAAACCAAGCTCGGATGGTACATCCTGCCGGCGCTGATTCCGGTCGCGCTGGTGTCCGGAGTCATATTGGCGGGCGCGTTTCGGCAGGACGGCGCGGCGCGCCGCTATTGCATGCCGCTCGGCGTGCTCGCACTCGCGATAATAATGGCTGGAGCGCCCGCCCTATGGCAGCGCAATCAGCAAACCTTTCAGACCCAACGCGACCGTAGCCGGCCAAGCTACATCATGGGGGTGGCGGCGCGCGAAGCCGGCGCACTCAAGGGCGGCGGCGAACTGTATTTCGCGGGCGTGCCGTTGCCGACGCTGGTGTACTACAGCGGGATGCGTTGTAATTTCATTGCGCCCGCCAATACCGGCTTTGAGTTGATCGATCGTGGCGGCAATCCGGTCACTATCGGCTATCACGAGCTGGTGTTGCGTGATGCCGGCGGTGACGTGAGCACGGTCGCGAATTTCGACGACGAATGGGATCGAAGCGGCCCGTATCGAGAGCGGAAAAAGGAGCCTGAGCTGGATACGGCGCTTGCAGCTCCGGACCTCCGGCCTCCGCCGACTGGCACCGGCACCGACCCCTGACAGGAGATCGCTCACGCGCGCGCCACCCGCGCATCTCCCCGTCCTCGCGCGCAGCATTTTCTTCCGCCCCGCCTTCGCAATCGCTGCAATAACGAGGTCACGGCCCGCGTTAATATCGGCGCCACTAAGTTAAGCAAGAATTGACATTAACCTGAGATCGAAGGATGACTTGAAGCGCTTCTGCCGTCGCTTCGAGCGTGCCGCTTAGGGTGGGGATGAGAGTGAGCGAGACTGGTTCGACGAGAATCCACGAGCAGGACTTCTGTTCCGAGGTCGCCAAGTGGGCCGACGAAGTTTTCAAGTCTAGCCCCGGCTCGCCCTTCTCTACCACGCGAATCGAAGGTTTGGGTTCGGGCACGCAACATCGCAAGAAGAAAGACCTGCGCGTCTACGACAAGAATGGGAAACTCGCGCTTACGGGCGAGGTCAAGCTTCCCGGCACGGTTGATGGTCGCTCTCCGTTTGACGACGAACTGGTAAGTGATGCTCAAGCCAAAGCTGACAACGCCGGAGCCCGATATTTCTTCACGTGGAATGTAAACAGCTTCGTTCTCTGGGACCGTTATCAGCAGGACAAGCCGCGGCTCGATCGGTGGGTTCGAGAGTGGAAGTCCGGCCGTAATTTCCGCAACGCTGATGAGGTCGGCCGGCCTGAAAATCTCAGATATATAAAGAACGACTTTTTGCCGGGGCTGCTCGCCGAACTCGGTGACATCTACGCCGGGCGTCGCGCGAACTGGCAAATGTCGCCGGACGAGTTGTTCATCCAGTCTTTGGAAAGCCACCTCGAATGGCCTGTCGAGCTGACGCGTGCGTACCTTGCTCAACAGGCGGATAGCTCGCGCAGCTTCGACAGCCGTTTGCAGGAATGGATGGCGCAACAGAACTGGCAGTTTGTCCGGCGCCCGCCCGAGGTGTGGGGCGAAGCGCTCGACCGCGCGGCCCGGACTATCGTCTACGTGCTGGCCAATCGTCTCATCTTCTACCAATCGCTGCACGCGCGCTTCTCTGATCTTCCGAAACTTCGGCTGCCGAGCCGCGCGAAAACCGCCGGCGAGGCATATGCGGCCTTGCAGCGCATGTTCGAGAATGCGGTCCGGCGCAGCGGCGACTACGAGCCGCTCTTCTACCCGCACGCGAAGCAGGATTGGGCTGGCCCGTTGATCTTCGCGCATCCGAGTGCGCTCGACGCGTGGCGCGGAACGTTGCGCGAAATCGAAACTTACGACTTTACGCGCATCTCATCCGATGTGGTTGGCAGGATTTTTCAGCGTCTCATTAGTCCCGAAG
>JBOHWJ010000280.1:0-6036 GCA_050736495.1 Binataceae bacterium (SeqCode)
CCTATCGCGGTTCGCTGGCCGCGGCGGACGCGACAGCGATTGCGGCGAGGGCGAAGGGCGTGTCCGCTACAGTAGTCCGCGCTGACGCAACCAAGGAGGCCGAGATCGCTGCCGCCGTAGGCGAGACTACGAGATCGCTCGGGCGACTCGACATTCTTGTCAACATGGCTTCCATCTATGTGAAGACGCCGCATCCAACCGCGACCGACTGGTCCAGCGCGCTGGATGTGAACGCGAGAAGCACATTTCTTTTCTCGACCCATGCGGCGCCCTTCATTAAGGCGAACGGTCCAGGCCGCATCATCAACATCGCCGATTGGCTGCCGATCAGCGGCCGGCCGCGGTACAAGGGCTTTATACCTTATTACGTGTCCAAGGCCGCAGTTGCCGCGCTCACCCAGAGCCTTGCGCTGGAACTGGCGCCCGAGATTCTCGTCAACGCGATCGCGCCCGGCCCTATCCTGGCCCCGCCCGATCTCACTCCCGACGAGAATGCCAACATTATGGAAGCCACGCCGCTCGGCCGATGGGGCGGCGCGGAGGAAATTGCCAAGGCGGTGCTGTTTCTCGTCGAGACCGACTTTGTTACCGGCGAGTGCATCCGCGTCGACGGTGGACGGCACCTCTATTAACGACAGGAGGCGGTGGCCCGAGGATCGGCCACGGATTGAACTCGGCACGCTTGCGGTTACGAAGAAAGTCGCTGACAGCGATACCTCACAGCGCCGACTGCTGTTCGACTCGGCGCGTCTGATTGACGGCGTTGAACTCTCCGATGGATCCTCTGCCGCTGGCGCGCTCGGCAGTCTGCGCCATCTCTTACCAGCGCCGCCAACAAGACCCGGCGAGATGGCGGCCGCGCGGATACGGTCTCGGAGCTTAGCTTTCGTCTAACGCCGCTCCTCCCCTCGATGTGTTTCCGGCCGACGACAGTCTCTGGACAAAAAGAATTTGCGTCGCTGGCTCAGGCTTAGGAAGAAGCCCACCGATGAAACGGCGCGCCGGATGCTCTCACGCCGGGCACCCCTACCAGGGGCTACTCTACTTTCATTTCCTGCTTGCCAAGCTGGAGTCACGCGGCTTGCTTCAGGAGCCGAGCCCAGTCGACCGAACGGAGCCATCAAGAAGCCCTATCAATGAACAGTTTCCATTTGCCTGCCGCGGCTCTCATGCCCCGCTCTTGGCGACCGGCCGAGGACGTTCATGCGGACCAGTTCCAAGCCGTCGGGCGGGTTGCGGCCTACTCATCTCGCAGCGCCAAGCTCGACAATGGTGTAAATTCTTGAGAAATAAAAGACACGGAGGAGGATGGGGCCCGGTGGTCCCACCGGTCTTCAAAACCGGCTTGGCGGCTAATATTGTCGCCGGAAGGTTCGACTCCTTCCCCCCTCCGCCAGCAATTTCACCGAAAATTTCCTAACACACCTGTCCGACATCGATACGCGGCGCATGGAGAAAGCCGATTCCCTCTCGATATGTCTCTATTTTCATCATCGGACCGTGAGGAATGTCCCCGGCGCGTCTCTATTTCGACACATTTTCAGGGCCTTACAGCAATTGCCGATGGCATTTTACAAGACGGGTCAGGGTCTGAGCTTTTATTGCCAGCCGGCGACGAAACTGTTCTGGCAACCGCATGATTCATGTGTAATTGCCTAAGAGCCGACAGTGGCACCCGGTGTTTTCATTGCGGCGCTTTACGTGTGCGGGAGAATATGCGGAAAACGTCTGGTCGCCACTTCTGCATCATTCGGTGACGTTAAGCCGAAGTCTTAAGCGAGACACGAGAAAGGTTTATCCACAGGCAATGGCAAAGCGCGATTATACGAGCATTGATAAATTAGTCATAGTTAGGCACCTGACTCAGGCCCTGTCGGTCGATGAGGAGTTTTCGCTGCCTATAAGCATGCTATAGAAAACCAGTAGAGAACAAAGGTGGCAACTGGCCATAGTTGACCGCCGATGGTGCGCAATAGGACGAAATTTGTGCTAGCTGTCGGCGAAACGTGCTACGAATGAGAGGGCCATCGGAATGCAGCTATGCAAGGGGGCGGGGATATGAGCTTTCTCGACGATGTCAAACGGCAAGAGAAAGAGAAACACCGAGAGTCCGAATGGTTTCACGCCGTAGAGCTTCTGTGCAGATTCATTCGCCAGTATTTGCGCAAGGCGGAAGCGGAATCACAACTGATCATCAAGCCCGATTTGCTTCGAGTGGACAAAATTCTGCTCGATCGCCTGACCATCTTTCTCAACGGGGAGACCGTCACGGTAGCCCCCTTATCGTTGAGCGATGTGCGCGCGCCGGTGAGCGGCGGTTGCGTTTTGATGAGCTCGACCAATGGGGTTACCTACCATTTACAATGGAATGGCAGTTCGACCACGTTCCCCGATAATTGGCAGACCGTTCGGGTGGAGGATAGCCTTCGCCGCGGTAAAGCTGAATTGGATCAGTTCACCGTCTTCAGCGACCCTGCGCTTGATACGGAAACGCTATCCGAGGACAGCCTCGATCGGACGCTCCTCAAACTGTTCGGATTGGCACAGCGGAACGAATCGCCCAATGGTGAAACTGAGCAGCCGCGAAAAGTACCCAGGCCACTGGCAAGTCCGAAAATACCCGGAAAGCTGATTGGCTATTACCGCGCCGTGAACGGCAATGGCAAAGGACCCGCCTGACGAAGCTGCACAGCGCGGCGCGCCGCGTTGTCCGATCGCGAGAGCCTTGGATAAGCAGCCCGCGCGCGGATCAGAGTCGGGGGGGAATGCGCTAGCCTCGCTCGGCGATTGAAAATCCCCCGCCGCGTGCAGGAAATTCCAAGACCTGCCCGAAGTTCAACACGGCACGCCCATCCGTTTACATTCGGGTGGATTTCGTTATTGTGGGACCATGGCTCAAGCGACAGAAATTGCCGTCTTTGGCGGCGGATGCTTCTGGTGCACCGAGGCGGTATTTGAACGATTACGGGGGGTCATCTCCGTAACGCCGGGCTACGCGGGGGGCACGATCCCAAACCCCACTTACGCGCAAGTCTGCACGGGAAGAACTGGCCACGCCGAGGTGGTTAGGGTCGAATACGATCCGGCTGAGATTGGTTACGACGATCTGCTTACCGTATTCTTCGCGACCCACGATCCCACCACGTTGAACCGTCAAGGCGCGGACGTGGGAACCGAATACCGATCACTCATCCTATATACGACGGACGAGCAGAAGCGCCAGGCGCGCGCATTCATCGACAATCTCGGCAATTCCGATTTGGCGGGGCGCCAGATCGTGACGGAAGTGAATCCGCTCAACAAGCTTTACGAAGCCGAGGATTACCATAGGGAATACTATAGTAATAATTCTTTCGCGCCCTATTGCCAGATCGTGATTAATCCGAAACTTGGAAAGCTCCACCATAAATTCGGCGCGCTGCTGAAATCATCCGATGCGAGCGCCGCAAAGTAGCGGCGCGCCGGCTAATTGAACTGCGGCATCACTTTTCCGCACAGCAGCCGTAGCGATTTCATCACCAGCTCATGCGTGATCTGGCTGCCGCAATTCAGCTCCGCCAGGATGCCGTCGAGACCCAACTCCTCGCGCAGTTCCCGGAGGCGGTCGGCCACCATCTCGGGCGTGCCAACGATTAGCTTGTCGCGTAGCGCCTCGTCATACGTGATGGCCTGAAGGCGCTGTCCGCGCTCCGCGCGTTGCTCGATCGCGCGTACGCCGGCGCGCGAGGCTGAGTCCTCGAGTCCACGCCCAAGCGTCCGGTAAAAATACATGATGCTCTGTTCGGGCTCCGAGCGGGCCCGTTCCGCGGTTTCCGCCACGTACACCGGCACACGCAAGAACACCTGGCCCCGCCCCGAATGGCCGGCGGCCTTGTAGGCTTCGCGATAGCTTTGAATGGTAGGCCCAAGCTCGGAAATTGTACCGATGCGAACGGCCACGAAGATCGGATAGCCCAGCTTACCCATCGCCGGGTATGTATCCGGGCTGGTTGCCGCCACGCGAATTGGCGGATGCGGTTTTTGAAACGGCTTCGGCACCAGGCGCACATCATGGTAGCTGTAGTATTCACCCTCGTGCGAAAAACTCGTCTCGGTCCATGCCCGCTTGATTATCTCGAGGGTCTCGGAGAAGCGCTCGCGGCTCTCGCCGTATGGCACTCCGTAAGCCTCGTAAGTCCGTGGGAACCCGCTGCGTCCGACGCCGAAAATTAACCGCCCATGGCTGATGTGGTCGACAGTGGCGGCTTCCTCCGCCACGCGCAGCGGATGGCATAGGGGTAACACCTGAACGGCGGTGCCGATCTTGATGCGCTTGGTGCGGGCGGCGATGGCACTGGCGATACTCAGAGGGGCGGCCAGCACCGAGCGGTATGGAAGCATGTGCAGTTCCGCCAGCCATATCGCGTCAAGTCCCCAACGTTCGGCTGCATCCACCTGCGCAAAAGACTCGTCGAACGCCTCAGCCTCGGTTCGCCCCCTTGGACACTGAAACTCATGGAACATGCCGAATTCCATCGGCGTTCTCCTGCGAGGTCGCCCCGCGCGCACAGCCGCGCCCGTGGCACTACGCTCTAACGGAAGTGTGCGGCGCGTCAAGGAGAACGCCTACGCTCAAAGCCGGTGCGCCTCATATAACGGAAGGCCGCCGGCCGCCGAACCCACCGCGATTATCGATTCACGGCATCGAGGCTTGCGATGAAGTCCCGCACATATGCGATCGCATCGGATAGATTCTGGGCTTCGGTACGGCCCGAGCGCACGCGCGGCTTGAGTGAATGATCGCCGTCCTCGATCCAGGCGATACGCACTCGCGGCGATAGATTGTAATGCCGCACTTCCTCGGGACGACCGAGCGAATCGCGCGTGCCCTGAACTATCAATGCAGGCGTGCGTAGTTGTTCGAGATGTCTGACGCGCGGGCGCGATGGATTACCAGGTGGATGAAACGGATAGCCAAGGCATACCAGTCCTGCCGCTCCAACGTCGTCGGCTATCATACTCGCGATTCGGCCGCCGAGCGATTTGCCGCCGACCACCAGTATCCTGCCGGCACGCGCAGCCGTGATCGCGTGTCGCCAGGCGTCTAGCAGTGCCACTTCGCGATCCGGCGCGCCGCGTTTGCCGCTAATGCGGCGCGCCGCCATGTAAGGGAATTCGAATCGCACAACGCGCACGGTTTGGCTCGCCACGGCTTGCGCAATCGTGTTCATGAAGGGCGAGTCCATCGGCGCGCCGGCGCCATGCGCAAGAATCAACGTGGCCGGCGCGGTCGCGCGCCCGTTTACCAATAGGTCATCCGTCCTGGCCGCAACCATTGGCGCGATTTTATACCTGAGTGCGGCCGCAGGCGATCACGTCCCAAGCCATATCGGCGTTATCATCGCGTAGCGCCCACTGCGGCTGCCATCGATGTGCATGACGGCAAGAAGAGAAAGGCCGCCGCCCCTCGTTTGATGAGAGGCGGCGGCAAATTAGACGCTAGCCGGTTGTCCGATTATATATCGAGTCTCCCGGATTACGGCGTACCAGTCGGGCTTGCGCTCGGACTCGCACTCGGGCTTGCGCTCGGACTCGCACTCGGGCTCGCACTCGGGCTTGCACTCGGACTCGCACTCGGCGTCGGGCTCGGAGTTATGGTCGTCGGACCGAAGACATCTCCAGCGGGCGCCGCAAGTGCGGTTTTGCTTCCCGTGATCAGGACTTGCGGAGCGACCGCTCCGCCCGCGGTGAGTTGGTTGGCCGCAAATATCGCGAGACTAAAAGGCGTGGCAGAGTTGGCCACGCCGAGATCGCCCACGTCATCGAAAGCGAGACCGTTGGGCGAATTCAGGCTCGGCACTTTGCCCTTACCTACTTTGGTCGGGCTCAGCGTTACTGAAGGCATCGGGCTGCCCGTCGTTGCAAGGCTGGCGGCCGCAAATGCGACCACGGTGGAGGGCGGAGTATTGGCATTGCTCGACCACAGGTCGCCTGCGCTATCGAACACCAGTGCCCACGGACCTTCGATCGAATTGGCGGTGGTGCTCAGGGTGATGC
>JBOHWJ010000281.1:0-2508 GCA_050736495.1 Binataceae bacterium (SeqCode)
GCCACAATGAACCAGTCACATAGCGGCAGAGCATGAAGGCTATCCACGCCGTCAGCGCCGGCGCAAGCAAAATTAATACGTTGTAGCTCGCGACCGGACCGAACAATGCAGTCAGTGGAGAGGCGACCCAGCTTGCGAGGGGTACACAGGTCGACCACGCAAGATTGAAACCTTGTGGCGCCCAAATGGCTTGGGTCATGAAGGGATTCAGCTGATGCACCAGCGCGTGCGGCCACCAGACTAGGAACCACATAAACAACGAGGGATCTGGGCTCATCCCTACATAATTCCGGCCAAGGTGGGTTATCACCGAACGCCCGAAGAAAAGAATCGAGAGTGCACCGTAAAGTGCGAGCGCGCCGAGTCCACAACGATCTAGCGCAAGGCGGTGATGTGCTCCACGCGCCGTGCCGCTAATCGACTGGCACCCTTCCGGCGTTGTCTCGGCGGTCATCGTCGTTGCGCTGTTTTGCTCCATTCGGTGCCTTGCGAGATTATGTCAGTGTACTGGCGCGGCCCTGAGTACGCGTGACAAGACCTGCCGAGGCATCGCGCGCAACGGCACCGCCGGCAGCGCGTCCGGCGCGTCCATCGCAAACCAATACGCCGCCACGAAACCGGTAAACATCGCGAAGAAGCCGCATTCACTCAGCGCCCATCCGAACCACGGCTCCTTCGGCCGCGCAAACTGAGTGCCGTAAAGCATCCATAAGGTGATCAGCGCGCAACTGGTCAGCGCCATCACGATGGCGCGGCGACTGGCGCGGCCGTCACTCGCGGCCACCGCCATTTGCGCGAACGGGATGATGAAGATCACCATGTAATGCGGCCAGGCAACCGGCGAGAGCACGATTGCCGCCGCCGCCCACAGCGAAAAAATCCGCCAGTCCCGATCCGCGCCGGCCGTGGTGGTCAGGCTCGCGCGTATCACCAACAGCACTACGGCAATATCGGCGGCGGCGATGGCGGCATGGCGCAGCAGGTCGAGCGCGGCTCCCGGCTGCGCGCCGCAAACCCGCCAGAAAAGCCGCGAAATGAATCCCGCCATCGCGATGTCCTGCACGCGGGGAGTCGAGAATCCAGTCAGCAAGGAAACTCCCCGGCTGAAGGCGAGCGTGCTCGGAATACCGCATACGGCTACCGTGAGAAGTCCGCCGGCGATGATTCCGATCACGGTATATGCCAGCACGCGCCAGCGCCGTTCCAGGATGAGGTACCCGGCCATCAACAGCGGAAAGAGCCGCGTCAGGCACGCGAGGGCCAGCATCAGCCCCGCCCAGGCGTCGCGCCGCCGTCTCATCCAGTGCATCATCAGCACCAGCATCGCGAGCAGGATAATTTTGTTCTGCCCGTAATAGAAATGGTCGACGACCGGCGGATACCAGAACACCAGCGCGGCGAAAGTCCATGCGGCCCACGGCGACAGCCCCGAACCCGGCCCAATCAGCAGGATCAGCGACAGCACCAGGCAGGCAAAATTGATCGCCGTCCACACCATCACGCTGGTCTTGAGCGGCAGCCGCGACAACGGCGCAAACAGGGCGATGAAGCTCGGCGGATCGGTGGCGTGATCGATACCGCCCGTATCCATTCCGAGTTTCGTCGCCAATGGTGCGAATTCGGTCTGGTAAAGCGGCAACCCGCGATTGAGTTGCATCCCGGACAAATAATAGATCGCGAAGTCTTTGCGATCGGCGCGCTTTCGTATGGTCACGGACATCGCAACGACTTGAAAGACCACGGAGGCCCACAGCAGCGGCAACAGCACGAAAACAAACAGTCTGGACAGAAGACTGCGCCGCGCTCGCGGCGCGGACGCGGCGGTGCTGTACTGACTGGCTGCGGGTTCGCTCACTAAGTTCCCCCCACTTCGATCGGCCGGAAAGGCCCTTGAAGCCACCCTCCATTTAGCGCTGACGCGCAATCCTTGGCGGCATCGCAAACAGTCTACCGATTGGCGCGGTTAGGGGAAGGTAGAATTGGTCGTGACACGCAGAATCATGTCAAAAATCAACGACCGGACGTTTTCGGGTGCTATCCACCGCGAAATTCACGGAGTCCCGCGTACGGGACGGCTATGGCGTGCGATTTTCTCATCCCTCGCCCGGTTCGGGAGAGGTTTAGGGAATCTCTGCACAAGTCATTTTTGTCATTCTGAACGGAGTCTGCGAAGTCAAGAATCCCGGAAAACCTTCAGAAAAAGCACAGAATCCGGGATTCTTCGCTGATTCTAAACGCACATCGCCGACTCCTTTGCTCGCTTCGCCTAAAGCTCCGCCAGAGGCGCTCGGAATGACCACACGACAGCTTGTGCACAGCTTCCTTAGGTTAGGGTCCGTTGCAGCCGCGCGCGATGCGGGCGCACTGGTTTGCGCCCTTCGCCCGCACGGCGTCCGTCGTGAGCGCGGGCTTCACTTGGCCGGAGCGGTGGCCGCCATTTGCGCCACGGTATCGAGCGCCCGCGCCGCCGCAGTCAGGCATTGTTCGGTGGTGGCCCAATCGATACAC
>JBOHWJ010000282.1:0-8659 GCA_050736495.1 Binataceae bacterium (SeqCode)
TCAGAATGACAAAAATGACTTGTGCAGCGGTTCCTGGCCCTCGGCTGACAAGCGGGTAGAGGCCGCGTTTCAGCGCGATGCGGAAACAGGCGCGTCCCCGGTCCGGCGGCTTCGCCCTTGGAGGGAAGGGACGCCAGCCGACGCGCCAGGCCCGCTTCGATTATCAGGAATTAACCGCAGCCGGCCGCTGACGGCGGCGCCGGCGCACCCGGTTGGCCGTCATATGCTGTGCGCGGCTGGATTCCTTGAGCCTCAGCCGGCCGAGGCTACGGCCTTCGCTCACCGGGTGTCCCATCACCAGTCCGCCCAGCCGCTGGCGCAGAATCTCGGAATCAATCCCGAGCGCATCGCATACGCTGTCGAAAGAGAAAGGATAGCCGGTGCCGCGCGTATTCACCCATTGGCCGACTTCGGCGAATGCGCGCCGTTTGCGCGCACTGCCCAGCCGGTGCCAACCTTGCAGGATGTTGATCGCGTCGACCAGCACCGCGAGCATCAGGCGCTGCTCGCTGCAGAGCCCTCCGCCACCCATTGCCGAGAAAAACTGACTCGGAAGAATTACGTCGGTGAGACCGAGTGAATCGGCCGCATGAGCCATCTGTTCCGCCTGATCCATCGCTTAGCAGCGCTCCCTTCGAGTTGCCTCGAGAAACCGGTTTGCGAAGGTATTGCGAGATTCAGAAGCTGTTTGCCCCCGCTTACAGCCGGCATCCGTTATTCGGACGTTATGACTCTTATAGCGCCGATTAAAGTAGAATACAAGTGTCAAAACATCAATTGTCACTATTGACCACTAAACGTCTGGCGACAACGCTGAAATGGTGCAATATGCCGACTGCTTTGGCTTTATGCCTCGATTATGGTGCAAAGTAAAGCGCAGACGATGGTCAACTATCGACAGGCAAGCGGAAGTCAAAGCGCGAAAGCGTGTAATTGGCGTGCTCATGGCGGCATCAAATCCGTCTGTTATACTCACTCGAATGGGCAGGCCAAACAGGCGCGCCGACAGTTGGCGTCAATTCCATGGGCGCGCGCGTTGAATCCCGGCTGCGCCAGGCGCGGCGCGGGATTCGATGGCGGAATCATTCGTCAGAGACCAGGGTTGCCGGTTGTCGCGGCATCGGCGTCGTGTGATGATTTGGGAAGAAATGATGGAGCAGGAGCAACAGCGTAATACGCGGCAAGTCCGCATCGGCAAAGTAACAGTCGGCGGCGGCGCGCCGGTAGTGGTGCAGTCGATGTGCGCGACGCGCACGGCGGCTATCGATCAGACCGTTGCGCAGACCCATCAATTGGCGGCGGCCGGCGCCGGCATCGTGCGCATCGCGCTCGACAACGAAAAGGAAGTCGTGGCGCTCAGGGAAATCCGCGCGCAGACGCCGGGGGTTACGCTGTCGGTCGATTTGCAGGAAAACTACAAAATCGCCGGCAAGGTCGCACCCCACGTCGACAAGATTCGCTATAACCCCGGCCATCTGCACCACATCGAAAAGGCCAAGCCGATTCCCGACAAGGTGCGCTGGCTGGCCGGTGTCGCCCGCGACCATGACCTTGCCATCCGTATCGGCGTCAATTGCGGTTCGGTCGCGCCCGCGTTTCTCGACAAGTATCCAGGCGACCAGCTCACCGCGCTGGTCGAATCGGCCATATATCATTGCGAGCTGATGGATGAATTTGGGTTCGATCGCTTCGTCGTCTCGCTCAAGGATTCCGACCCGGCCAAGGTGCTCGAAGCCAACCGCCGCTTCGCCGCGCGCCGCCCCGACGTGCCGCTCCACCTGGGCGTGACCGAGGCTGGTCTGCCGCCCGACGGCATCACCAAGACCCGCCTCGCGTTCGAGAAACTGCTTGCCCAGCATATCGGCGAAACCTTGCGCGTCTCGCTGACGCTGCCCAACGAACGCAAACATGAGGAAGTGATCGTCGGCCATCAGATAATTCGCGACGTGGCGGCGGGACGCTTCATCTCGGTGCCCAACTTCGGCGCCGGCCTCAACATCATCGCATGCCCGTCGTGCTCGCGCGTCGAGAATGAGAAATTCGTCGAATTGGCGCAGCAGGTGAAGGAACTCACCGCGTACGCCTCGCAATACCGCGTAACTATCGCCGTGATGGGATGCCGGGTGAACGGGCCGGGTGAGACCGACGACGCTGATTTGGGCCTGTGGTGCGGACCGACCACGGTGAATCTTAAGCGCAAGGACTTGAAGGTCGGCAACTTCAAGTATGACGAAGTACTCCGGCGCCTCAAGCTCGAGGTCGACAAGCTCATCGCCGAGCGTTGCGCCACGAACAATTAAGGTTCACGAGGTCTCGGCGCGATCGTCTCAGGGCCGAACTCACGGGCGCAGGCGCACGTACATCAGGGCGTCGCCGAGGCGGCCGTCTTTCATGATGGCGCGGCGCTGGCGTGCTTCGAGAATATAGCCGGCCTTCTCAAGCACCCGCGCGGAGGCGGGATTCAAGTCGAACACCAGCGCTTGCAGGCGTTCCAACGGGAACCGCGCGAAAGCGTACCGCGTCATCTCCGTGAGCGCGCGCGTGGCGATGCCTTTTCCCCATAAGGCTTGACCAATCCAGTAACCAATCTCGGCGGTAAGCCGGTGAACGTCGCTCAGAATCTCGATACCGATGCCGCCGATCGCTTCGCCGTGCAGATCGATGGCAAACTGGGTTGCAACGCTTTCCCGCTCGCAGTGGTTGATCCAGTTGTCCGCGTCGGCGCGCGAGTACGGATAAGGAAAGCGGTCGCGTAGATTAATCCAGATCGCCCGGTCGTTGGCGTAACGCGCGAGTGAATCGATATCGCCGCGCTGCCATCCGCGCAGCACGATAGTATCCGCGATCGACGCCATCGATCATCTTTACCGCCCGCATTCGCGGGAGGCGAACGCGCCGGCCGACGATTTCAGGCTTGCGGCGTGGACGATTAGATCTTTTGCCTGGTTTTGTGCCAGTCGGCGAGAAAACGTTCCAACCCCATGTCCGTGAGCGGATGCCGCAGGATTTGCCTGATCACGCTGAACGGCAGCGTCGCGACGTGGGCGCCCGCCTCCGCCGCGCGCAACAGATGCATCGGCGAGCGTACCGAGGCGACCAGCACCTGCGCCGGATAGTCGTAGTTGCGCAGGATACGGACGAGCTGGTCGACGACGATGAACCCGTCCTGGCCGATATCGTCGAGCCGTCCGATGAATGGCGACAGATAGGTCGCGCCGCATTTGGCCGCCGCCAGCCCTTGCAATGGGCTGAAGATGAGCGTGACGTTGACGCGGATGTTGCGTGAAGATAGCGCTTTGGTTGCCTTCAAGCCTTCGATCGTGAGCGGACACTTGACCACGATATTCGGATGGATGCGCGCGAGCTTCTCACCTTCTTCGAGCATCGCCGGCGCTTCGGTCGCGACCACCTCGGCGCTGACCGGACCATCGAGTATCTCACAGATCTCGCGCAGGACTTCGGCGTAGGGGCGGCCAGTCTTCGCAATCAGGCTCGGATTGGTGGTGACGCCGTCGGCAAGACCCCAGCTCGCAATCTCACGAATCTCGTCGGTGTCGGCTGAATCCACGAAAAACTTCATCGTGAGGCTACCTCCCGCTTGGGCGTCGTTTGCGGCCTTAGCATATCCGCGCGCGCCAGGCTCACGCGAAATGGCGATTTGAGTCCCGCCAACATTTCGGAAATCGAAGCATTGAGCTTCGGATGAATCAGCGCCGGCGCCAGTTCCGCCATCGGCGCCAGCACGAAACGCCGTTCATGCAGGCGCGGATGCGGTACGGTGAGGGCGGGCGTGGCGATTATCTCCTTGTTGAAAAACAGCAGATCCAGATCAATGACGCGCGGCCGGTACTTGGTGCGATGGGCCGATTTGCGCCCACCCGCGGGCTTGCGTCCCATCGTGCGCTCGATCGTGAGCAACCGCCGCATCAGCGCCTCCGGCATAAGATTGGTCTCGACTTCAACTACGCCGTTGAGGAACGCCCCCTTGATATCGCCCACCGGTTCGGTCTCGTAAATCGATGACTGGCGGACAATATGGGTCGTCGGCAAGCCCGCAATACGCTGAATGGCCTGCCGATAGTTGGCGGCTCTATCGCCCAGATTGCTCCCTATTCCGATGAAAGCCCGATTGGGCATTCTCCGCCGTTACAGCCGAAGCGCTTTTATTCTGGCCACCGCTTCATGCAACCGTTCGCTCGGCACTGTCAGTGAAAAGCGAACGAACCCCTCACCACCCTTGCCAAAGCCCGAGCCGGGCGTGATTACCACACCCGTTTCTTTTAGTAAGCGTTCGGTAAACGAGACCGAAGTATAGCCCCTGGGCACCTGTGCCCAGATGTAAAAGGTGGCGCGTGGCGCGTCGCATTGAAGCCCCAACTCACGCAGCGCCGCCACCATCAGGTCGCGGCGTTCCTTGTAGATGGCGCAATATTCGCGCAGCTTGTCATCATCGCCCTCGCAACCGTCAAGCGCGGTTATCGCGGCCTCTTGCACGGCCTGGAAGACACCCGAATCGACGTTGGTCTTGACCGCACCGAGAGCGCCGACCAACGCCGCGTTGCCGACCGCGAAGCCGACTCGCCAGCCCGTCATCGAAAACGTTTTGGAGAGCGAATGGAATTCGATTGCGCATTCGCGCGCGCCCTCGAACTCAAGCACGCTCGGGGCGCGATAGCCGTCGAAGGCAACCTCGGAGTAGGCGAAGTCGTGAGCGAGAATGAGGTTGTGATCGAGGCAGAATTTGATGGCCTCGTGGAAAAAAGCCGGCTCGGCGGTCGCCGCGGTAGGATTGTTGGGATAGTTGAGCCACATCAGCTTGGCGCGGCAGGCCACTTGGTCTGGAATCGCCTTCAAATCCGGCAAAAACCCATTCTCGCGCTTGAGCGGCATGAAATATGGTTCGCCGCCGTTGAACACGCAGCCCGAATAATAAACCGGGTAGCCAGGGTCCGGTATCAAGACTATATCCCCCGGATCGACCACCGCGACGGGGAAATTTGCGATACCCTCCTTCGAGCCGATGAGCGCGCAGGCTTCGCGCTTTGGGTCGAGCGTGACGTTGAAACGGCGCCGATACCAGTCCGCCGCAGCCTGGCGAAAGCGTTCCAGCCCCTCGTAATCGGGGTAGCGATGGTTGGCCGGATCGTCGGCGGCACGCTTGAGCGCCTCGACAATGTGTTGCGGCGTGGGAAGGTCAGGGTCGCCAATACCGAGGCTGATGACGTCAATGCCCGTTTGCTGGACCTCTTTCTTCAAACGGTCGAGTTCCGCGAACAGATAGGGCGGCAAAAGCTTTAAGCGTGCGGCGGGCTGTATCTGCACCTGACGAAAAATTCTCCGGGGTAGCTGAACTAACTGACTAATTACCATACTTCGGATCGCTCTGAAACCGCGTCACAGACGAATGCGGCCGCGCCGGCACGACTCCTCAACCTCCGCGCCGGGATTAAGTGCGGCTTTGCACCGACGGCGGTCCGGTTTTCCGAGACGCTGAGCCGAGACGCTGTGCAAGACGGGCAACAATGTCCAAACGCGAGCCAAGCCCTATCATCTGCGGGTTCTCTTAAGCGCTGTCCTACTCTGTTTCGCTTCTTGGATTGTTCATCGCGGGCTTGAGTCGGCCGGGAAAAGTGACGGCGGGGCGCCTCGCGAGCCGCTCCGGAGGCGTCGGCTATCGAAAAGCATCCGGGCACGAAGAAATCCGGCGCTCCAATTCATGTCGCGCCTGGGTTGGCGTCTTTATACGTCGTCCGGGCACAATGCCCTTGGATTTGCTTACATTTTCATCGCCGAAGATCGGCCCGGTCCAATCGCGATCACCAAGCGACATTACTTTCGCTTGCGGTCGAGTGACGGCAATGTTAGTAATTCTGTCGTTTGTGCGCGGGAAACGCAGTCGCCGCCAATGAATTGCCAGGGTCGCCTTGCGTTTCGGTTGACCGCGAATAGGGATGCTTGTTAGTTCTGCACCGCGTTGCCTCCGACCTGCCGTGCGGGCTCATGTGTGAGTTTCCCGGTGGGTCGTGGTTTGAACCTGATTTGAAACGATGAACCGCATAATAATCCCGATCGCTGTGTTCACCTTCCTATGCGGACTAAGCGTAGTGGCCTTCTCACAGCGTCCATGGGCACCTCGCCCCGACGTTGAGCAGCCGATTCCGTTTAGTCATCGCATCCACGCCGGTGTCAATCACATCCCGTGCCAGTATTGCCACGAATATGCGCGGCGCTCGCAGACCTCCGGCGTGCCGCCAATCGAACGGTGCGTGGGATGTCACGGGAGTTCGCTGGTCGGCGGCATCAAGCCGGTTACGCGTCCGTGGATGAACCATCAGCAGGCGCCATTCGAGATTCGCTGGAACAGAGTGTACACCCTGCCCGATTTTGTGCGTTTCGTGCACAAACCTCATATCTGGGCCGGCGTGTCCTGCCAGACCTGCCATGGACCGGTCCAGGAAATGGACCGCGTGACGCCGGTCCACGAGATCAACATGGGCTTCTGCATCGACTGTCACACCAAGCGCGGTGCCACCCAGGACTGCTTCGTCTGTCACCACTGAGCGAGGAACGCAAATGTCAGAAGGGCTGTCCAGGCGGTCGTTCCTAAAGCTTGCTGCCACGGCTTCGGCTGCGGCGGCAATTCCGGGTTGCGAACCGGCCGCCAGAAAACTTATTCCGTATGTCGTCCCCGACGAGTATGTCACGCCGGGCGTGCCCAGCTTTTACGCGACCACGTGTACTGAATGCGGCGCTGGATGCGGAATCGTTGCGCGTATCCGCGAAGGCCGCGTCATCAAACTCGAAGGCAATCCTAACGACCCCATCAGCAGAGGTGCTATCTGCGCACGCGGCCAGGCCGCGTTGCAGGGCCTTTACAGCCCCGACCGCTTGAGCAAACCGCATACGCGTAGCGATAGGGGTACGCTAACCCAGGTCTCTTGGAGCGCCGCCACCAAGCAGTTGAACGCGCAACTCGCCGCCGCCGCCAAGAACGGCAAGAATCGCGTGGTCTATGTCGGCGCATCGCAAGGGCCGACGGTCGACAAAATCACCCGGCTATGGCTGCAAGCGTGGGGCTCGAACCAGGCCGTTTTCTGGGAAGCGATTTCCGATGAACCCGCGCGTGAGGCCAGCGAAATCTGCTTCGGACGGCGGGACCTGCCCGTATACAAGCTCAACCAGGCCGAAACCATCATCTCGTTTGGCGCGGATTTTCTTGAAACCTGGCGCTCGCCGGTTGAATTCGGCCGCCAGTATGCCGAATTCAGAACGCCCAAGCAAAAGGATGGCGAATTGACGGTCGGGCGCGCCGCCTATGTTGGTCCGCGGCTCAATGCAACCGCCGCCAAGTCCGATGAATGGCTGGCCGCCAATCCTGGAGGCGAAGGCACGATCGCGATGGGGGTGCTCAACGTCGTCGTTAGCCAAGGTTGGGTCAAGCCTAACTCCGGTATCGATACGGCGACGCTCAAGAGCTTCGTGGCCGGTTACGACCCCGATACGGTGGCAGCGCAGACGGGAGTGTCGGCTGACCAGATCAAACGCATCGCACAATGGTTCGGACAAGCCGATAGCGCCCTGGCACTTTCGGGCACCGATGACGTTCAGGGTCATGTTGCCGCCTACGCCCTGAACGCGGTCACCGGCAATCTCGGCAAGACGATGATCCTGTTCGAAAACGAACAGCCGCAGGCGACCACTCCGCGCGAGCAGGTCCAGGCGATTGTCAATTCGATGCGCAACGGCGAGGTCGATGTGCTGGTGATTGGCGGTGGCGCCAACCCGGCCTATTCGATGCCGGTGTCGTACGGCTTCAAGGAAGCGGCGCGACGGGTCAAGTTCGTCGCCTGGATGGGTGACACGCCCGATGATTCCTCCGAGGCGGCAGCGTTGCTGATGCCGACGCATCATCCGCTGGAAAGCTGGCGCGACACGGCGCCGCGCGCCGGTATCAATGGACTCGGCCAGCCGGTGATGCAGCCGGTATTCGCGAGCAAACCGCTTGCCGACGTTCTGCTCGAATCGGCGCATCTAGGCGCCGGAGCGTCGTCAACCGCGATTCCGTGGGAAAATGCCGCCGACGCGCTCAACGCGGCCTGGCAAGATCTGCAGAGTAAAGTCGATCCCAACGCAATCTTCCAGAATTTCTGGGACAAGGCGCGCGCTAATGGCGGTGTTTACCAGGATGCCAAACCGCTTCCAGCGACGCTCAGCGCGGCCGCCTTCAAGCAGACCTTCTCGCCACCGCCACCTGTCACTGGACTCACGCTGGTCGCCTACCCTCATATCTTTCTCTATGACGGGCGCGGCGCGAATAAGTCGTGGCTCCAGGAAATGCCCGACCCGGTCAATCAGATCGTGTGGGATTCGTGGGCTGACATTCACCCGGACACCGCCAAGAGTCTCGGGTTCTCGAAGGACTACCTCCAGACTTATCTCTACGCGGGCAAGGGTATCGTCGAGATCGACACGCCCACCGGCCCGGTCCAGGTCGGTGTCCACATCACGTCGCTGGTGAGGCCGGGCGTGATTGCGGTTCCACTCGGCCAGGGTCATACCTCATACGGCCGTTACGCCAAGGACCGTGGGGTGAACCTATGGGCGCATCTGCCGCAGAACGCGCGCAGTGTCGCCGTTAGGGCGCACAGGGTCGAAGGGG
>JBOHWJ010000283.1:0-5783 GCA_050736495.1 Binataceae bacterium (SeqCode)
GGGCGTTGGCGACGAGCTCGAATGGCTCCGGTTCGAAGCGGGTGACGTCGATGTCGCCACGGTTCCGCCGGCCGAATTTCCGTACGTGATGAAAACGCCCAGGCTCAAGCGAATGACCGAGAGCATCGTCACGCTGGCGACTCACTATCTGGGCATGAACTGCCAGATAGCGCCGTTCACCGACGCGCGCGTACGCCGCGCGTTCAATTACGCGATCGACAAGCGCAAGATAATCAAGCTGCTGAACGGCCGCGGTGTCGTCGCCCGGGGCGTGCTGCCACCGGGGCTGCCTGGCTACGATGCGGACCTGCGGGGCTACCCATACGACCCCGTCAAGGCGCGTCATCTGCTGGAGCAGGCGGGGGTGGGAGCCAACCTGCAGCCGGTGCTATGGATGCGCGCGGATCAGACCGAAATCATGGTGGGCGAGTCGATACAGCAGGATCTCGCGCTGGTGGGGGTGCATCTGGTGCTGAAGCCGGTGGCGTGGCCACCATTACTCGAGGCGGTGCGTCAGCCTCGGACCGTATTGCTATTCAGTTTTGGATGGGAGGCCGATTTTCCAGACCCCGAGAATTTCCTCGACGTGTTGCTGTCGAAGAAACAATGGGGCGCCAACAACGATAGCTTCTACTATAATCCGCGCGTCGACCAGTTGCTTGCCGAGGCCGCGCCGCTGGGCGACCTCGCCCGGCGCTACGAACTTTATCGCGAGGCCGAGAAAATCGTGATCGCCGACGCGCCCTGGGTTTTTCTCTACCATCCGGTCAGCTACGTCATCCGCCAGCCGTGGGTGCACGGCTATGTTCTGAACCCGATGCGGCCAGCGCGGCTGGACCAGGTCTGGCTTTCCCCGCATCCTGAGCATCAGTGAACCTAAAGGCCGTTTATCATGAAAAGCGAAGTACCATCGTACGCGCATGACGCGATCAAACATCTGAGCGGTACCGATGCCGTGATGGCGCAAATTATCGCGCAGGTCGGGGAGTTGCGCTTGGCGCATCGGCCGGAGCGGTTTCAGGCTCTGGTCCGCGCGATCATCTTTCAGCAGCTTGCCGGCGCCGCCGCCAGCACTATCTTTGGACGCTTCGTGAAGATGATCGGCGACGGACGCTTCCCGACTCCCGCGCTGGTGCTCGCCGCAAGCGACGACGTGATGCGCAAGGCGGGACTCTCGCGCGGCAAAATGGGCTATATCCGCGACCTCGCCACGCACGTCCAAAACAGTGCGCTCAACTTTAGGCGCTTTCCGCGAATGGAGGATGAGGAAATAATCGCCGACCTGACGCGCGTGCGCGGTATCGGACGCTGGACGGCCGAGATGTATCTGATGTTCAACCTGCGCCGGCCCGACGTGCTGCCGGTTGACGATCTCGGCTTGCGCAACGCCGTGACGAAGGCGTACGGAATGGACCAGCCACTCAGCGCGAAAGAACTACGGCTGTTCGGCGAACGCTGGCGCCCGTATCGTAGCGCCGCGGTCTGGTACCTGTGGCAAAGTACACGGATTATCACGCCGGACGCGCCGGCCCGCGCCGTCACGTCACGTCCAATGCGCAAGACGACGGTCCTCAAGCGCCACATCGGCAAGACCGCGCCGCGCGCGCGGCCAGCGGGCAAAACCGCGTCGCGTCCGCGCCAGGCGCGCGTGGAGGTGGAGCGTTAGCGCGTTCGCTCCCACGCGCGGCTCGGCCGTTCTATTATTCGCCTAATGGAATTCGTCGAAAAAATCATCGCGGCGCAGCATCGCAAGAGAAGTATCGCCGTGCTCGGCGTCGATCCCCAACTCGATAGCAAAAGCGCATCTGGCCTTCCGCCCGGCTACACTCTTGCGCGTTTCTGTTGCGAGATGGTTGAAGCCTGCGCCAATTTGGTGGTTGCGATAAAACCGCAACTAGCTTTTTTCGAGGCACGCGGTCTCGACGGACTCCATGCCCTCGTCGAAGTGCTCAAAGTGGCGCGCGCGCTCGACCTGGTGACGATCGCGGACGCGAAACGTGGCGATATCGGATCGACCTCCGCCGCATACGCCGAGGCCTTTTTGGGCGATGGCGATTTTCGCTGTGACGCCGTGACAGTCAATCCTTACCTGGGTAGTGACGCGCTGGCGCCGTTCGTCGCGCGCGTGCGCTCGGGCCGCGGCCTGTTCGTGCTGGTGAAGACCTCGAATCCGTCCTCGGGTGAATTCCAGGATCGGCCCGCACCCGAACGTCCGCTATGGGAGGCGGTCGCCCAGCGTGTTCATGGATGGGGTAGCGATTTTATCGGGGCGCATGCCTTAAGTCCGGTCGGCGCGGTTGTCGGCGCGACCTACCCCGAGCATGCGCGGCGCGCGCGCGAACTGATGCCGAACGCGATAATCCTCGTCCCCGGTTACGGGGCGCAAGGCGCCGGTGCGGACGACGCTGTGGTCGCGGCGCGGCCTGACGGCCTCGGTGTCATCGTAAACGCCAGTCGGAGTCTGATGTACGCCTATCGGAAGAGCGCCGGGGCCGCGCCGGGCGTCGCCGCCGCAGCCGCAGCCGAGACGATGCGCCTCGCGCTCAACATGGCACTTGCGAAGAAAAACTCCGGCTGATCAAGCCACTCTCGATTGCTAAACCGCGCATCGACGCACCCCTGTGGAAAGACCGAGGGGGTGAGAGTCGTCCCGTCGAATTTCCCTACGAGCGCATCAGGAAGGCTTCATCCGCAGCGAGCGTGGCATAGACTTCGCGATCGATTTCGCGATAACGATTGAGCGCTTTATCGGCCAACGCCTCGTTGCCTTCCTCGCGCGCGAGCTCACGCATCCTCTTCTCGATCCATGAGAGATGCCAGGTCTCGTCCTCGGTGACCGCCTTCAGCACGTCGCGCGTGGTCTCGTCGACATTGGGCAGCGCCGCATGCGCCATATAACGGCTTTGCGCGCGTTCCTCGACGACCACCGTCAGGGCCAGAATTTCGATGATCCCTTTGGGTACTCCAGTGCGCAATCCAAGTCGGCGTTGATAACCGTCGCTCACGGCAACGGGCGCACCGCCCAAATCAGCGATGCGGCGCGTCCACAACCACGCGTGGCGGGTTTCGTCGGCCAAATGCTTTGACATCTTGAGTTGTGAATCGGCATCCTTAAGATGTCCGAGCAGATTGAAAAGCAGCCGCGCGCCGCGCAATTCGGCGTCGCGATAGAAGCTGAATATGAGGATCTGCTTCTCATTGGCCGACATTCCGCTCAGATTTGTCTGGGTGCGCTCGTCCCCACCCACATCCGTTTGGTTGGTCAGGTCTGTCATCCTTTGTGCGCAAACAACTGGTTCAGTGGCCAACAGATTTGATGGCCAGTGGATAATGCGGTTTGGTCTTAACTATTTGATTCAACCGGACCGGTCAAGATAACCCCGCGCCACCCATCCGCTTGCCTTGCGCCCTCCATGCTGTAGAAATACGCGCATCCAGTCCGGTTACGGCCATGCTCTGGGACCGAGCATAGCGGGTAATACGATGAATTGCATGGTTAGTGGCCGATCGCTGGCGGTTTTTGCGATGGCACCATCCACAGATGCTTACTGGCTTGCGCTAAGACGGGTTCGGGGGGTTGGCCCGCGTATCTGCCATTTGCTGATCGAACGCTTCGGCTCACCCGAGAGGGTCTTCGCCGCCAGCGAAGCCGAGGTCGCCGCAAGCGGAATTCCGCGTCCGACCGCGCATAATATCAGCGAGTTCCATGATTTTGCGCCGTTGGAGAAGGAATTGTGCGAATTGCCCCAATTGGGCGCCCGCATGGTGCGATGGACCGACTCCGATTATCCCGCCAATCTTCGCCATATCGCCGACCCTCCGCCATATTTCTTTTTGCGCGGCGCGCTGGCGGGTAACGATCCGAAATTCGTTGCTGTAGTCGGCGCGCGCGCGGCCAGCGACGTCGGCCGCCGTATGGCGCAGCGGTTCGGCCTCGAACTTGCCGCCAAGGGGTTCACCGTTGTCAGCGGCCTCGCGCGCGGGATCGACTCCGAAGCTCATCAGGGAGCGCTCGATGGGCGCGGGCGGACAGTCGCCGTGATGGGTTGCGGCATCGACGTCATTTATCCGCCCGAGAACCGCAAGCTCGCGCAGGCGATCATCGACAATGGCGGCGCGCTGATATCGGAATTGCCGGTCGGCACGCCGCCGATGGCCGAGAATTTCCCCGCTCGCAATCGCCTCATTTCGGGACTATGTCTGGGCGTCGTTATCGTTGAGGCGGCGGAAAAAAGTGGCTCGCTGATAACCGCTCGCATGGCTTTGGAGCAGGATCGCCAGGTTTTCGCCGTCCCCGGCAGCCCCTTGACTGGCAAGACGCGCGGAAGCAATCGTCTTCTGAAGGAAGGGGCGCGACTGGTCGAGTGCGTCGAAGACGTGATCGAGGAACTGGCTCCCCAGTTGACTGTCGGCCCGTCTGCCGCCGAAACCGGCCATGCCGTTGAAGCGGGCAGGCGTCGCGGGGCCGAGATATCGATTGAATCCGAGTCAAATGAGGTTAAAACAGTCTTAAGTTATCTAAAGAATATCGATAAGCTTCATGTTGATTCGATCATTGAAAATTCCGGACTTAACGCTCAGACCGTGCTTAAACTGTTGTTAGAGCTTGAGCTGAGGGGTCTCGTGACGCAGCATCCTGGCAAGCTCTTTTCACTGGCTTGATACCAACAGCCCGACGCACACGCGTTCACGAGTTCGAGTTAAGGTAAGGGGCTCAAGAGAGTGGCAAAAAACCTCATCATCGTTGAATCACCGGCCAAGGCCAAAACCATCAAGCGCGATCTCGGTGCTGACTTCCAGGTTAGCCCCTCGGTCGGCCATGTAGTTGATTTGCCCAAGAGCAAGCTTGGTGTGGACCTCAAGGATAATTTCAAGCCTGAGTATCACGTGATTCCGGGTAAGGCTAAGGTAATCGAGGGAATCCGCGCCGCCGCCAAGAACAAGCGCAACATCTACCTCGCCACCGATCCTGACCGCGAAGGTGAAGCCATCGCATGGCATATCGCCGACCGCCTTGGCAAAGTCGATGGGAGCGTGCATCGGGTGCTGCTCCACGAGATCACGGAAAAGGCGGTTCGCGAGGCGGTCGCCCATCCGTCCGAACTCAACCGGCCGCTGTTTGAGGCGCAACAGGCGCGCCGCGTGCTCGACCGCCTGGTCGGTTATCAGGTAAGTCCGCTCCTGTGGGACAAGGTCAAACGCGGGCTGAGCGCCGGGCGCGTGCAATCGGTCGCGCTCAGAATAATCGTTGAGCGTGAGCAGGCGCGCGAGGCCTTTCGGGCCGATGAATATTGGACGCTGGATGCCAACCTCGCGGCTGGGAATCCGCCTCCGTTCAGGGCGCGGATCTACAGCTTCCGAGACCAGCGCATCGACAACAAAGCTTACAAGCTGCCCGAACGCGAGGCGCGCGCGATTATCGCGGCCTGCGAGAAGCTGCCGTTCGTTGTCCGCAGGATTGAACGCAAGGAACTGCGCCGCAGTCCGGTGCCGCCCTTCATCACTTCGCGTCTCCAGCAGGAAGCCGCGCGCAAGCTCTACTATTCACCCTCGCGCACGATGAAAATCGCGCAGCGCCTTTACGAGGGTGTCGAACTCGGTGACCAGGGCGCTATCGGCCTCATCACCTATATGCGCACCGATTCGCCGCGCGTCTCCGACGATGCCCTTGCCGCCGTTCGCGGCTATATCGACACACGCTATGGCAAGGACTATCTGCCGCCACGGGCCAATGTCTATCGCTCGTCCAAATCGGCGCAGGAGGCCCACGAAGCGATTCGGCC
>JBOHWJ010000284.1:0-6841 GCA_050736495.1 Binataceae bacterium (SeqCode)
GGGCGGAACTACTAAGGCTGTTCAACACCGAAATCGCGGCTGGGCTCGGACCATTGAAGGGCAAGGTCTGGCGCATCGGCTTCATCGGAGAATCTTCCCGGCGCGAGAACGTGATGCTGTTGCTGAACGCGCTGGAGACCATCCTTGAGTCGATGGGCTTCGAGATTGCGCGCGGCGCGGCACTGCAAGCGGCCGATCGCGCCTACAACGGTTCCCTCCCGGCGTAAGCACAGGACGGCGGGACGAATCGAGCGGCGCCGGCTAGAACGGCTTCAGCATCACAAGGATTAGGATCCCCAGCAGCAACGCGCTCACAATTCCGTGCAGCATGCTGAATTCGCGGCGCGTCACCTGCGAGGCGTCATCCTGCAGCTGGTTGATACGCACATAAATTCTGATGTGCACCGCGAGCAGAATGAGCACCAGAAGGATTTTCACGTGGAGCCATCCGTGCTTCAGCACCTCGGGCTCGGCCAGGATGGCGAGCAGTCCGAAAACAATCGCGACGACCGCGCCGATGTTGGCACCAACGTGAAACAGGCGGCGCGCCGTCATAACCAGCCGCTCCTTGGCCACTCCGACTTCCTCCGGCACCAACGCGAGCATGCTGCAAATCACCAGCAACGTGCCGAGCCATATGATCACGCCGAAAACGTGAAAGACGAGTATCCAGTTTAACGTGGCGTTTTCTCCCTTGCAGCGTTAGCGGAACCGGCCTTGCATCCGCGCACGTTCAACGCGCGCTTCATTTCGATTCCCGCGCCGCGGGCCGGATCGCCGCGGCTATCGCGAGCGCGGCCATGGCGATGATGCCGCCGCCGATATACGCGGCCGCCGGACTCAGCAGCTCGTACACTAAACCGGCCGCGATGGGGCCGAAAATCCGCGCGAGCGAGAGCGCCGATTGATTGATGCCCAGCACTTCGCCCTGCTGATGGCGCTCGCTGCGCCGCGAGATCAGGCTCGCCACCGAGGGGCTCGCCAAACCGTAGCCAAGCGAGATCAGCGCGAGCAGAACGAAGAGCGCCACGTGCGACGAGAAGCTCGCCAGTGGCGCCATCCCGACCGCCAACATCAACGCGCCGATCCGAATCAGCCTGGGCTCCCCGGCGCGATCGATGATTTTACGCAGCAAGTAGCCCTGCGTGACCGCCTGCAACAACCCGGCGTACGCGAGCAGACCACCCACGCCGAACGCTCCGTAGCCATACACCACCGGTACCATCAGAGCGAACGTCGCCTCCAAGGCGGAGAGCGTGAAGGTCAGCAAAAAGGCGACCGAGAACAGGCGCGAGAGGCGATGGCGCGTCAACCGGCGCGGTAACATGATCACCGGCTCGATGAGGCGGCGGAAATCAAGCCGCACGGCGCTGTTCGGCTCATGCGATTCGGGCAAATATATCGCCGCGAAGATCAGATTGGCGAAAGTGAGTGCGGCGGCAAAGAAAACCGGCACGCGCAAACTCGAATGGCCGAGCAAGCCGCCGATCGCCGGTCCCAGCACAAAGCCTAGTCCAAATGCCGCGCCAATCATTCCCATCCCATGCGCACGCTTGGATTCAGGCGTAGTGTCGGCGACATAGGCCTGCGCGGTGGAAACCGTGGCCGCGCACATCCCATGGACCGCGCGCGAAACCAGGAGCAGCACGAAAGAATAGGCAAAGCCGTAAATGATATAACCGATCGACGAGCCCAACAGGCCCAACATGATGATCGGCCGTCGCCCGACGTGATCCGAGATGCGGCCCAGCAGCGGCGCGCACAGGAACTGCATCAGCGAGTAAATCGCCAGCACCAAGCCGATGCCGGCGGCGCCCACGCCCAGCCGTTCGGCGTACATCGGCAGAAACGGTATAACGATGCCGAAACCGAGCAGATCGATGAAGACCGTGAAGAAGAGTATCAGCAGCGACGCACGGTTGGTCCTGTCGCCTTGCGGCGCCGGCTTGAGAGATTCGACCGTTGGCATTGATTTGAATCGCGCGATGAACCAAATCTTATGTGAGCGTCACAGTCAAGCGTAGCCGCGCCTCGTGGTGTCATTCCGTTCATGATGCGCGCGAGTCATGTGGCAACTGACGTGAGCGGGCGCATAACCAAATCAGGGAGAGAACGCGGTGACATCTTCCTTTACATCCGAACTCAAACGCAAGACGGTCGCGGCGGAACAAGCGGCGGCGATGGTCGCGGCGGGCGACTGGATCGACTATGGCTTCGGCGTCGGCCAGCCGGATCTGTTCGACCAGGCGTTGGCGGCGCGAATTACCCGGCTAAGTGGCGTCAAGCTGCGAGGATGTCTCGCGATGCGGCCGCGCGCGGCAGTCGAGGCCGATCCCGAAGGACGCCATGTGGCCTATCTCTCGTGGTATTTCTCGGGCCTCGAGCGCAACATGCACGACCGCGGACTGTGCCATCACATCCCGATGAATTTTGGTGAGGCGCCCGATTATTACCGGCGCTTCGTCGACGTCGACCTTGCGATTCTGAAGACCGCGCCGATGGATGAGCACGGGTTTTTCAACTTCGGCGGTTCGGTGACCTATCATAAGGCGCTCACCGAAAAGGCGCGCAAGGTGATCGTCGAGACCGACGCGAGCATGCCCTACGTTTTCGGCAGTGAGACCGGCGTCCATGTGGGCGATGTGGCCGCCGTGATTGACGGCGGACGTGGCACCATTCCCGAGCTCAAAAATTCCCCGGCGGGACCGATCGAACAGAAAATCGCCGGGCTGATCGCGGCCGAAATCGAAGATCGATCGTGCCTGCAAATCGGCATCGGCGCGATGCCCAACGCGGTCTGCGAACTGCTGGTCGATTCGCCGGTCAAGGATCTTGGCGTGCATACCGAGATGTTCGTCGACTCACTGATGAAGCTCTACCAGGCGGGCAAAGTGACCGGCACCCACAAGACCACCGATCGTTTCCAGATGGCGTACTGCTTCGCCGCAGGCTCCGCGCAATTGTATGAATTCCTTGACCGCAATCCCGCCTGTTTTTCGGGGCCGGTCGACTACACCAACCTGCCGCATCGCATCATGCAAAACGATCGCGCCGTGGCCATCTGCAACGCCGCACAAATCGATCTAAGCGGGCAAGTGTGCGCGGAAACCGCCGGCGTGCGCCAGATCAGCGGCACCGGCGGCCAGTTGCAATTCATCCGTGGCGCGTACGCTTCGCGCGGTGGTAAGGCCTTTTTGTGCATGTCGTCTACCCACGAGCGCGCCGGCCGGCGCCAGAGCAGGATCGTCGCACGCATCGCGGAGTGCAATATCGTGACCACGCCGCGCACCGACGTGATGTACGTCGTCACCGAATTCGGCATCGCGAACCTAAAGGGCAAGTCGGTGCCGGAGCGAGCGCGTGCGCTGATCGGTCTCGCCCATCCGGATTTTCGCGAAGGGCTGGAACGTACCGCGCGCGAGTACAACCTGATGCCGCGCATGATGTTCTGACGCGCCAGCGCGCAGGGTCAAGGTTCACGCATGCATGGCTATTTCGCGCTTTTCTCGTCGGCGAAGCGATAAACCAGCTCGTTGGGCCGAGCGTAACCGAGTTCACGGCGAATCAACCGTTGGAGATATGCGTTGTCAGAGCGCAGTTTGGCAATGCGTGTCTTCAATTGATGATTCTGAGCGAGTAGTTGATCGCGAACGGTCTCCAGGCCAGCGCGGTGCCGGCGTAAAACGAGCAAATCCCGCGGTCCGGGCTGACCGACAAAACAGTTGGCGACGAGCGCGGCCAGGATTGCTCCGAGGATAAGGCTGAGCCATCGCTGGCGGAGATAAAAACTTAATCTCGCCACGTGCTAATCGTAAAGTATGCGGCCGAGGTGGTTCAAGCGCGCTTATACTTAACGGCATTTTAATTTCCGGAAAAGGTCCGGATCGCGTCAGCTTCTCCGGCTTTAAAATTTCTTTATAAATAGATGCCCGATCGCTTGCTTATGACATAACGCATTTCTATAATGCGTTTCGTCAAGTGCGAATGCGCACATAAGTTTTGGCGCTCGTCCAGCAGCAGCGACCGTCGAGGAGGTGTCCTATGCCAATGAAGAAGAAGCCCGGTACTAAGGCGACCAAATCCAAACCAAAGCTAAAGAGCACTATGAAAAAGAAAGCCGGAAAGAAGAAAAAGAAGTAACGGCCTAAGCTTTTTGTCCTCCGGGCTAATCTCCCGGAGGCCCTAACACCAATGCCGGGCTTGCTGCTGGGATGAGCCGGGGCTCAAGGCCTCGTTAAACGGAAGAAGCCCCCTTTAAACAGGGGGCTTCTTCTTTTTTCAGCTCACCAGGCCGAAGCGGCTCGCAAACAGGACATTGCGCGTGAGGATGCGATGGAAGTCGCGCTCGGGCGCGTCAAGGCCGAGTTTGAACGGCCGGAACCGGTAAAATTCGCATCGCCGGTCATCGTACTGCCAGATCTCTTCGCTGGCACGCGGCATTTAGCAGTGCTGATTGGCTACCTCGCCACGATCGGTTGGGAGGTTTATGCGCCTGATCTGCGCGCCGCCGCCGGCGCTGGCTCGACCCCGGAATTAAGCCGCATGCGCTTCAGCGACGCGCTCGATCTGGTCGACGAGACGCGCCGCGCGCTGGGACGCGAAACGATTATCGTGGGTCACGGGATGGGTGGGCTCCTCGCACTCAAGCTGGCCGAACGCGAAGGCGTCAAGGCCGCGGTCGCCTTCGCACCGCTGATTCCCGGGTTTCGCACGCCGCTCTTCATGCGCGCGGGAAACCTGCCGGCCTTCTGGATGCATCACAGAATCAGGCCACCGACGGGGCGCACGCTGTTCGAATTGGTGGCGGACGCCGAACCGTTTCAGCGTGAGAACATAATCAAGACAATGGTGCCGGACGGGACCGCAATCGCGCTCGAAGTGGCGCGCGGCCAGATCGCACTGGCCGGCCCCGAACATGCGGCACCGCGTCTCATCATCGCCGGCGATTCGGATATCTTCGCCCCGATGGAAAGCACGCGCATCCTCGCTGGCGCTGCTGGCGCGCGGCTTGCGACTCTCCCGGGCCGCGGCCATTGGATAATCGGCGGGCGCGCATTGGAACGCGCGATAAACGAGATGCAACGCTTCCTGGTGCGCGCGCTCGGCGAAGAACTCCTGCTGCTCTATTCGAGCGAAGGGCGCGAACCGGAGGAGGAATGAGCCGCGCGCCACCGCGCTGGCCGGCTCTACTCTAACGCGGCTCGCATTGTTTCGCGGCGGCAAGTGGAATTGCTTCACATTATACTATCTGTTACTTAAAGTTATGGCGCACCCGGAGAAATCCGCGTCCCATCGAGTGATCGATTCAGGCCCGCAGCACCACTGCGGGTTTTTGCTTATCAGGGAGAAACGACATGCCGCATCAAGAGCTTCGTGAGGGGCTCACTTTTGACGACGTGCTCTTGCAGCCGCGCGCGTCCGATCTTCTACCCACGGACTGCGACGTCTCGACCAACCTGACACCTAAGATCCGTCTGCACGTTCCGTTGGTGTCGAGCCCGATGGACACCGTGACGGAATCGCGTACCGCGATCGCGATCGCACAAATGGGCGGTATTGGCTTCATTCATCGCAACCTGCCGATCGAGCGCCAGGCCGCCCAGGTCGCCGCGGTCAAAAAATTCGAGAGCGGAATGATCGTCGACCCCGTCACGGTTCATCCGGAACAGAAGATTGGCGAGGCGCTCGCGATCATGGAGCGCCACGGTATTTCCGGTCTTCCGGTCGTGGTCGATGGCGGACGGCTGGTCGGTATCCTGACCAACCGCGATCTGCGTTTCGAGCGGCGCCTCGACCGGCCGGTGCGCGAGGTTATGACGCAGCGGGTAATCACCGCGCGGCCCGGTATCCAGTTGGAGCAGGCCAAGGAAACTCTCCAGGCCCATCGGATCGAAAAGCTGCCGCTGGTCGACGAGCATGACCGCCTGTGCGGCCTCATAACCGTCAAGGACATGGATAAGGCGACGCGTCATCCGTTCTCCAGCAAGGACCAGATGGGGCGTTTGCGTGTGGGCGCCGCGATTGGCGTCGGATCGGAGCGCGAGGAACGCGCGGCGGCGCTCAGACGCGCTGGCGTCGACGTACTCTGTATCGACACCGCGCACGGCCATTCGCGCAATGTCGTCGACGCCCTGAAGGCGACGCGCCGCGAATGCCCTGAAATCGAGATAATCGTCGGCGCCGTCGCCACCGACGAAGGTGCGCGCGCCCTCGTTGACGCCGGCGCCGACGCTTTGCGGGTTGGCATGGGTCCCGGCTCGATCTGCACCACACGCGTGGTCTCGGGCGTCGGCGTGCCGCAAATCACCGCGATCATGGATTGCGTGGCGGTGGCCGCGCCGCTCAATATACCGGTGATGGCCGACGGCGGTATCCGCTTCTCCGGCGATATCACCAAGGCCCTTGCCGCCGGCGCTTCCAGCGTGATGATCGGATCGCTCTTTGCCGGCACCGAAGAGAGCCCGGGCGAAACCATTCTTTACCAGGGCCGCACCTACAAGCTTTACCGCGGGATGGGTTCGCTCGGCGCGATGAGCGAGCGGGTGCGTGACCGTTACGGCCAGAGCGAGGTCGTCGATGGCAAGGTTGTGCCCGAGGGGATCGAAGGCCGTGTGCCGCATCGCGGCGCGCTCGCCTCAAATATCGAGCAGCTAATCGGCGGCCTGCAGGCCGGAATGGGCTATATCGGCGCGGCCAATTTGCAGGAACTCAGGCGGCGCGCGAAGTTCATCCGCGTGACCGATTCGGGCCAGCGTGAAAGCCATGTCCACGACGTGTTCATCACCAAGGAAGCGCCCAACTACCGCCAGTAACCGCACCGAGCGCCGGACCGGTCTTCCGG
>JBOHWJ010000285.1:0-5588 GCA_050736495.1 Binataceae bacterium (SeqCode)
TAACATTGTTTCAACGCTAAATATCTCTTTTCTGCGAAACAATTTGACTTCAAGCATCAAATTCCTATCCCTAATCAGTCGCATACCTGCTAATAGTCTATGAACGTGGCACAATGTGTCAATTTCGGACAGTGCGAGGAACTGAATGAGTGAACACGAAATTTATAGCTTTGACTAGCTTACAGTTCTAGCGATAGAATAAGAGACTTTATAATAGGATGGGTCGGATAAAACCATGATGAATCAGATCACGACAAGCTTCCTGATGTTGCATCAGCGTCTTAAAAGCTCACTGCGGGGACAGACAATGACAGAATACGCTTTCGTCCTCGCCGCCATCGCGCTGGTTGTGTTCGCCACCTATCAGTTGATGGGTTCGGACGTGAGCGTAAGGGTCAATCAGGTCAACGCTCTCCTGACGAGCTCGTAAGGAGAGCGTTCGAGCGGCGCCGGCTGCGCGGCGATTTTCTCAGGCGTCGCCCAGCATGCGCTATTGGTGCGTACTGCCGTTTTCCTCTTCGCTGGGATGCTTCCCCGCAAATTGTCGCACTGTGACGAGGCGTGGACGAACGCTGCGGCATCGACCTGCCCGTGCGCAGCCGGGTGCATGATTCCTTCATCAGTCGGCCATCCCCGTGCCGTTTTAGAAACGCGCTATTATCTTCTCGCTGAATTCGCGCACGAACTCCGTGTAACTGCCCGGTGTCGGGATAAAGGCGACCTGCTTGAGGCCGGCGGCGCTGAGCGCGCGCAAGCGCTCTAGCAGCGCGGCTGGCGTTGACGTCATGGTCGTGTGACCTACCAATTCCGCCGTCACAAAACGCTCTTCGCCAGGCCGGACGTAGAGACCGTGACCATCATGCAGTTCAAGGTAGTAACGTTCGTGACGGGCCATGCGGTCGTCAAGGTAGGCCTTATAGGCGGCGAACAACGGCCGGATTGGCGCGGGCGCAGCCTCGGCATCCTGGGCCGTTTCGTAGAGCGAGTGCAATGCGACCATCGACCACGGCCCGGCGGCATTCTTCACTCGCGCTGAATCGAGCGTCTCGTCCGGGCGCATCAGGCACGCGCTCGTGAGCATCATCGTATAGAGTTCCGCGGGGTCTTTGCCGTGGCGCCGCGCACTCGCGCTGACGCGCGACCAAGCATCGTTCCAGCCGTCAACCGTGTTGGTCCGTGAGGTGATGAAGCCGTCGCCGATTTCACCGGCCAGCTCCATCGCCTTGGGCGCATTGGCGGCAACGTAGATCGGCACCTGGTCGCGCGTGTTGACGAAAGCCATATCCTGGTGGAAGAAGCGGATGGGGCGGCGCTGCTCGCCCTCGCGATATTCGACGTCGCCACCAGTGAGCAAACCGCGCACGACGCGGACATGCTCGCGCAAATCGCGCAACGTGTATGGCGACATCCCCATCGCACGCCGCGCACTATTGCCGGTACCGATACCGAAAATCACGCGGCCGGGCACGACCTGGTTGAGCGATCCGAGCGCGCATGCGCTGACCGGCGCGATGCGTGTGCCCGCGACCGCGACGCCGGTGCCAAGCTTGATTCGATGGGTCGCGGCGGCGATTAGCGCAAGACATACGAACGCCTCACCCGCCATCAACTGCGTGTCGGCGATCCATACGTGCGAGAAGCCGCACGCTTCGGCAAGCTTCGCGTCCTGCGCGCAGCGGTCGGGTTTGGGCAGAACGCATACGCCGAAATCCATCGCGTGTTCCTCCTGAAATGCTACGCTTCGTGAGCGCCAGCACCACGGCTTTTCTCTGATCCGTAAAGCACCGCCGGTACTGCCCGCTCACGAGCGCTTGCGCCGATCGCGTTGATCCCATTCGGCGCTACGGGCGACGAAGTCCCACACCCGCCGTTTGAATTCGTCCTTGCGCGGATAGCCCTGGTAGCGCGCCATCGCAAGCCGCCACGGATCACCTGAAAAGAAACGCTCGTACAGCGTTTGGCGGCCGGCGAACGACGAACACGACACATCCCATGCCAGCCGGAACAGTTGAATGCGCTGCTCCGCGGGTACGGTCAGCCCCTGGCAGTAGAGGTCGACCTCGGCCGCGCGCGCGCCGGAAAGATCGGCCACACTCGGCATCATCACAAGCCCGCTCGAGCCCAGTATCTGGACGATCTCGACCAGCCGCGGATAAAGCTGCGGGAACAGCGTGCGCACCGTCCACAGCGGCTGATCGTCGGGCAACACGGTGCCATTGGGACCCGGCACGCAGTCGGCCTCGGCGGCGCGGATGGCCGCGCGCACCAGTTCAACCGTGTTGATCATCTCGTTGAGCTGGTTCTGGATATGCGGTTGGTCGGCGGTGCCAACCGTATCGCACATCGTCATCGCGACTCCCAGCATGAACTCGGCCTTGGCAAGGTCCTTGGTGGCGAACTGATGCATCAACTGGCTCATGCAGCCGGTCCGCACGAATACGCCATTGGCGAGATCGATATTGCGGCAGATGAAAACACGCTCCCACGGCACCAGCACATCGTCGAACCAAGCGACGCAATCCATCTCGTCCATGCGCGCGGAAAATGGATGGTCGGCGACCCGCGCGTCGCGGTTGGCCAGGGTCGGGCGGCAGATGAAGCGCAGGCCCGCCGTCGCCACCGGGATACAGAAGGCAAACGCGTATGGGCGTGCCTCCTCGGAGTTTTGCAGGTAGGTCGATGGGAAAACCGCGATCTCATTGGCGTACGGCGCCAGTGTCGCGACCGAACGTGCGCCGCGGACCACGACGCCGGCATCGGTTTCCTTGACGATACGCGCGGCGACTTCGCGCGGCTGCATATGCATCGGTTTGGATTTGTCGATTTGTGGACTCAAAAGTGTATGGGTCAGGCACCGATCGCACTCCCGCAACTCTTCATAATAGGCGCGCATGTTGCGGCCGAACTGGTCGCCGCCGAGCGCGAAATATTCGGGCGCCGAAGCGAAGCCGGTGACGTTGATATTCATGAAGTCGGGGCTGCGGCCCATCATGCCCGCGCTCCAGTCCATCCAGGTCTTGACCATCACGCGGCGCCGCCGGAGATCGTCTTCGCAGGCCGGTTCGAGGTACGACAGGCTCACGCGGTCCCCGGTTTTGGGCGACGGATAGGTGAGCAGGTCGCGCAGATCGGGCCGATGCTGCAAGTCGTAAAGTTCGGCGATCGAAAATGCCGCCGCGCGCAGGCGGGGATCGGTGGTGATGTCGCGCACGCGCTCGCCTTCGAGCCAGATTTCACGCCCGTCCCGTAAGGACTCAACGTATTCCGAGCCGGTTCTTATCCCCATGTACGCACTCCCGCTGAAATCCGGACGGCGGTCCGGACTGATTTTCCACAGCGCCTCGAGTTCATGCCCATTCAGACGCGAAACCCTGCGATGCCGTAGCCCATCAGGCCGTAGGGGTAATAAAACTTAAATTCCATCTCGGCATCCGCGCCGAGGGCCGCCCGCATGGCGATCCATTGCACCACTTCGATCGAATGTTCGCCGCCGAGCCGGGCGAAATCATCCATCGAATACGAGGCGAGTTCGCGCGGCGCGCGCGCGAGCGTCTCCATGAACCTGAGATCCCATTTCGGGAAGACCTCACCAAACCGCGGCCCGGTCAACTGATGCGAGAGGCCGCCGGTACCGATAATTGCGACACGCAAATTGCCGGGAAAACTTGCGACGGCGCGGCCGATCGCTTCTCCCAGCGCCCAGCAACGCGCGGGCGTTGGCAGTGGCTCGAAGACAACGTTGATCGTCACCGGCACCACCGGCACCTTCCACCCTTCGTCGAGCAGAAGCGGCATCGGCGAAAGGAAACCGTGGTCGAGTTCCATCCGATGAGAAGTGACTAGATCAAAACTATCTTCAACCACTCGCGCTGCCAGATGGCGCGCAAGCCCGCTGTTTCCCGGCACCGGCGGAAACTGGCGCGGCCCCCAGCCTTCGTCGGCAATCGCATACTCATCCGCGATGCCGATCGCAAACGTCGGCCACGCGTCGATGAGGTAACTGTCGACGTGATCGTTGTAGATGACGACCAGCGCGTCCGGGCGCTGCCGGGCGAGCCATTGGCGTGCGCGATCGAAGGCCTGAAACAGCGGACACCATCCGGGTTCCTCGCGCGCGCCGCTGTCGTAAACATGGGCAATCGAGGGCGCATGCGAGCAGCCCAATCCGGCGACGATCTTTGCCATGGCGCGTTCTCCCCGAATCTATTTCGGCAGAATTGCCAGGTTGCGGTTGCGTTCGTTCTGCACCTTGATGAAGGCGAGGAACTGGTCGCGGCTCATACCGCGCATCGCGGCACCCATTGCGAGCAAGTCGGCCCCGGTGGCCGCCGCCAACTTGGTGAGCAAGTAGATGCTGACGCCGGCCTCGACCAAGCCGCACCAGTCGGGCCTTTCGAGCAACGCGAGGTCATCTTCGCCGAGCCGATAACGACGATAGAACTCCGCCGGATTGGCGCGGCAAGCCGCACGGTTTTCGGGACGCTTGAGTTCGTAGAGCAACCGGCTGATCTCATCGACATTCACCTTCGTGGAGCTCATCGCATGCGGACCTCCGTAACGGTGCCGGGGCTGTGCCACCGGTGTCATCGCTCCGCTTACGGAGCGCGGCTGTCAAGCTACATCATGTTCCAACGGCGCGGGACGCACGCTGGCAAACTTAAGTGGCAGCGGACGGGCGCGCAAGCGTCCCGCTCGATTCGCCGATACGATAAGCTTCGGCGGGGCGGCTTAGACACAGGGAGGAGATAAACATGATCGATCTTAGCGTCGACCTCGGACGCATACAGCTTAAGAATCCGCTCATCTGCGCGTCCTCGGAATTCACCATGAGCGCGGCGGGAATTCGCGCCGCTCTCGACGCCGGCGCCGGCGCTGTAATCGCCAAATCGGTCAACGAATCGCCCGACGCGGCGCGCCAACTCGATATCGCCGAATACGTGTTGCTCGATGAGCAGTGGCGCGCGCTGCCATGGGACGGCGCCAATCCTGACGCGTCGCTGTTCTGCCGTTCGGGACTCGCGCAAACCCCGCTCGACGAGTGGCTGCGGATGGTCGCCGAGTCCGACGCTTATGCGCGCACCAAGGACGCATACGTGGCCGGCAGTATCACGGTGGCGCAGCCCGGACCCGCCGCGGAAATCGCCGCCGCGATGGAAGCGGCGGGCCTGCGATGGATCGAACTCAACCTCGGCGCACCGCATGGGCGCGAAGCGGCGAATGGCGCTGTCCGCCAAATCACCGACGCCGAGATGGTGCGGGATTACGTCGAACGGGTGCGGCGCGCGGTTAAAATTCCGCTCGCGGTGAAACTGACGGCACAATCGAGCGACTTTATCGGTATCGCGACGGCCGCAGTCGCGGCCGGCGCCGACATGCTTGCGATGATCGGGCGGTTCCTGGGCTTCATGCCCGATATCGAGACGCATAAGCCAATTCTCGGCTCAGCCGGCGCTATCGGCGGCCATTGGGCGCTACCGATGTCGCTCTACTGGATCAGCAAATGCTGGCGCGAACTCCCCGGCCGCATCCCGCTCATCGGCACCAACGGTGCGCGCAATGCCGATGACGTCGTCCGCATGGTCCTCAGC
>JBOHWJ010000286.1:0-3714 GCA_050736495.1 Binataceae bacterium (SeqCode)
GATGGACACGGTGCTCAATCTCGGCCTTACCGATGAGACCGTTAAGGGACTCGAAGCGCAAAGCAGTGGCAATCCGCGTTTTGCGTGGGACTCCTACCGCCGCTTCTGCCAGATGTACGGCGATGTCGTGCTCAAGCTGAAGCCCGAGGACAAGAGCGATCGCGACCCCTTCGAGGAATTGATCGAGCGCAAAAAGGTCGCGCGCGGCGTCAAGGAAGATGTCGATCTCAAGGTCGACGATCTTAAGGAACTGGTCGACGAGTTTCGCGAACTGATTCGTCGCCGCGTTGGCCGCGACTTGCCGCAGGACCCGCGCGAGCAGTTATGGGAAGCCATCGGCGCGGTGTTCGGCTCATGGAATAACGATCGCGCCGTCGCCTACCGCAAGTTCAACCACATCCCAGGCGATTGGGGCACCGCCGTCACCGTACAGTCGATGGTATTTGGCAACCTCGGCCCGGACTGCGCCACCGGCGTCGCTTTCACGCGCAATCCCTCGACCGGCGAGCAGGGTATCTACGGCGAGTTCCTGCCCAATGCGCAGGGCGAAGACGTCGTCGCCGGTATCCGCACGCCGCGGCAGATAAGCCTCGCGGCGGGGCGCGAGTGGGCCGCCCGCAACAGCATCAGCGAGGAGCAGCGCACGGGGCAATTTGGCACGCTCGAGGAGAGCTTTCCGGCGGTCTACAAGGACCTGCTCATGATCTCGCGCCGCCTCGAAAAACACTTCCGCGACATGCAGGACATGGAGTTCACCATCGAGCGCGAGCGCCTCTTTATGCTGCAGACGCGTACCGGCAAACGCACCGCCGAGGCGGCAGTGCGCGCGGCGGTCGAGATGGCGGGCGAGAAGCTCATCGACCGCCGCACGGCGCTGATGCGGGTGGAACCGGTGCAGCTCGAACAACTGCTCCATCCACGGCTTGACCCCGTCGTCGACAAGGAAGTCATCGCGCGCGGCCTGCCGGCCTCGCCCGGCGCCGTCTACGGCGAGGTGGTGTTCTCCGCCGACGAAGCGGTGGTGGTGCATGAGGCCGGGCGCCCGGTGATCCTGGTGCGCATGGAGACCTCGCCCGAGGACATCCACGGCATGCAGGTCGCCGAAGGCATTCTGACCGCCCGCGGCGGCATGACCAGTCATGCGGCGGTGGTCGCTCGCGGCATGGGCAAATGTTGCGTCGCCGGATGCTCGGCGCTCGACATCGATTACGCGGGCGGCGCACTCAAGGTCGGCGATCGCGTGATTCGCCGCGGCGAATATCTCACGCTCGACGGTTCGGCCGGCGAGGTCATCGCGGGGCGTGTGCCGACCATCGAGCCCGAGATGTCGGATCATTTCCGTACATTTCTGAAATGGGCCGACCAGGAACGCCGGCTCGGCGTGCGCGCCAACGCCGACACGCCGCACGACGCCAGGGTTGCGCGCGAGTTCGGCGCCGAGGGCATCGGACTGTGCCGCACCGAGCACATGTTTTTCGCGCCCGAACGCATCGAGGCGGTACGCGAGATGATCCTGGCGGAGGACGCCGGGCAGCGGGCGCGTGCGCTCGACAAGATCGTGCCGATGCAGCGGGAGGATTTCGTCGCGATTCTGCGCGAGATGGCGGGCCTGCCGGTCACCATCCGCCTGCTCGATCCGCCGCTGCATGAGTTCCTGCCCAAGGAGGACGAGGAAATTCAGAAACTCGCCGAGAATATGGGCGTCAATGCCGAACACTTGCGCCAGGTGCGCGACAACCTGCGGGAGTTCAACCCGATGCTCGGTCATCGCGGCTCGCGCCTGGGCATCAGCCATCCGGAAATTTATAAGGCGCAGGCGCGCGCGATTTTCGAGGCGGTGGTCGACCTTCAGCGTGAAAAGGTTCACGCCGTGCCGGAAATCATGCTGCCGCTCATCGGCGAGCGCCGCGAGTTCGAAATCCTTGCGGCGGAGATCCGCGAGGTCGCCAGCGATGTCGCCGCGCGCGACGGCGGCAAGCTCAAATTCCATATCGGCACCATGATCGAAGTGCCGCGCGCCTGTATCGAGGCGGGTGAAATCGGCGCCGTCGCCGACTTCTTCTCATTTGGCACCAATGATTTGACCCAGATGACCTATGGGCTTTCACGCGACGACTCGGTCAAGTTCCTGAACGTCTATGTTGACCGGGGCATCTACCAGAAAGACCCATTCCAGGAATTAGACCGCGATGGTGTGGGCGGTCTGATGAAGATCGCAATCGAGCGTGGGCGCAAGGCCAAAAAGACACTCAAAATCGGGATTTGCGGCGAGCATGGCGGTGATCCCGCAAGCGTCAAATTCTGCCACGAGCTGGGAGTGGACTACGTCTCGTGCTCGCCCTATCGGCTACCGGTCGCGCGACTGGCGGCGGCACAGGCGGCGATCGCCGATCGCAAGTCCAAGCGCGAATTCAAGGACGTGTGACAGACACAAGGCCTCTGCGGTCTAATCCCCAGGCCACCCCGGGGCGCTGAATTCCGAAACCGGCGTGCGGTTACCGCACACCGGTTTCATATCTGGCTATTTGGTGAAGGCGAAAAGCTCCGGGCCAACCATGCCCGTGTTTGAACCGCTCAGCGTTGCCGTCGGTGTGGGCGTCGTCACCCCCGCCGCGGGCGGCGCAAACTTGAGAAGCTCGTCATTCGCAAAGTCCGCCACGTAAACGTTGTGCTGGCTATCCGTCAGGATTCCGGTCAAATCAAAATCTGGGTTGCTGACGATGATCGTTGAAGTTGGTGCGACGTCGTTGTTGCCTGCCACGGGCGGCGCGAACACCAATACGGCATTGAATTCATCCGCCGTGAAAATGTTGCCGTTCGCATCGACTGCCACTCCGAGAGGCCCCATTAGGGTGGTATTGGTTCCCGAAATCGTCATAGTCGGTGCGTCGTTATTCAGCCCCGGCGCTGGCGGAGCGAATACGGCTATCTCGACAGCGTTTTCATCACTGACGATGATATTTTCGTTGGCATCCAACGCGAGTCCAAACGGCCTTACGAGTGTGGTATTGCTGCCGCCAATCGTCGCAATCGGCGCAACGTCGTTGTTGCCGGATGCAGGCGGCGCGAATTCAAGAATATTCGAACCAAATGAGTTGGCGACGAAAATGTTGCCCTTGGAGTCAACGGCCACGCCAATCGGAAGATCGAGTGTTGTATTGCTGCCGGAGATGGTCGCTATCGGAGCCGTGTCGTTGTCGCCCGGCTTCAGCGCCTTGTAGATGCTGATGGTATTGGCACTGGCGTTGGTTAGGATGATGTGGTGGCTTGATCGCTGGACCGCCACGCCCCATGGTTCAGCAAGGCCGGTATTGGAACCCGCGAGTGTCGCGATCGGCGCGGCATTATTAGCGCCCGGCTTCAGCGGCGCATATTCCGTGACGGTGTCGCCGTCGCGATTCGGAACAATAATTTTTTTTGCCGCTGCGCTTGGTGGCGGTGCTGATGAGGAACCGGTGTCGCTGCCGCATCCCGCGGCCACAAGCAAAACCAAAAGCACGCTAAGTAATTTCCGCCGCCGGCAAAATTCCGCTGCTCTGGCCATGAACTTTCCCCCTTAGTCGCGATGTTTATCGCGTACGCGTTTTAAAATGCGCCACAATTAATAAGGGAGTTCTCACGACAAAAGCAAGAGTCATTTATATGGCTGATAAGACAGATACGTGAATTTGGTCAAAAACGATCACGCGCGCGACATCGCGCAAAGTATAAGCG
>JBOHWJ010000287.1:0-9602 GCA_050736495.1 Binataceae bacterium (SeqCode)
GGTGACGGGCGTGCCGATCAAGTTCGTCGGCGTCGGCGAGCGGGTGGACCAACTCGACCCCTTCTATCCGGAGCGCATGGCCTCGCGCATCCTCGGCATGGGCGACATGCTGAGTCTCATCGAGAAAGCCCAGCAGAATTTCGACCAGACCAAAGCCAAGGAACTCGAACGCAAGCTCAAGAAAAACGAGTTCACCATCGAGGACTTCGCGGAACAGCTCAAAGCGATTAAGCGCATGGGCTCGCTGGGCGATCTGATTGGTATGATCCCGGGGCTCAAGAAAGTCGCCGGGGCGGCCGATTCTGAAGAAACCAAGCATGAACTGGTCCGCATCCAGGCCATCATTGACTCGATGACCAACCAGGAACGGCGCAACCATCTGATTCTCAACGGCCGCCGGCGCAGCCGTATCGCCGTCGGCAGCGGCACTTCAGTGCAGGACGTAAATCGCTTCGTCAAGCAGTTCGAGCAGACGCGCAAAATGATGAAAAAAATCACTCGCGGGGGTGGCAGGCCGATGATGCGCGGGCTGGGGCTTGGGAGCTAGAATGGCAGGACAAGGGAGACAGAATACCTATGGGACTTGTGATCCGGTTGCGCCGCCATGGCAGCCGCAAAAAAGTTTTTTTCCGCATCGTGGTCGCCGATTCACGTTCACCGCGCGACGGGCGCTTCGTCGCTCAGATCGGAACCTACGACCCGGTGAGTGAGCCGCCCAGGCTCACGCTCAAACGGGAAAAGGCTGAAAGCTGGCTCAAGGTGGGTGCGCGACCCTCAGATACGGTAAGGAAACTCATTCAGCAAGCGACAAGCGCCGCTCAAACTGCCTGACACCACCTTCAACGGAGCCTGTCATGAGGGAGCTAGTCGAGTTCCTGGCGCAACAATTGGTGAATAACCCTGATGCGGTCGAAGTGAAAGAAACCCAGGGTGACACGGCCTCGGTGCTCGAATTGCGCGTGGCGAAAGAAGACTTGGGCCGTGTAATCGGCAAACAGGGCCGGACGGCCAAGTCTATTCGCACCATCCTCAATGCCGTCGCTTCGCGCACTAACCGCAAGGTCATTCTCGAGATCATCGAAGAAAAGTAGCCGGACATGGCCGCGGTCGACCGGCTTCCGTCAGGACCGAACACGAAATCAACCCAACCTGAGGCTTTGCCCGCCCTCCTGCGAATCGGGCACCTTATGGGCGCTCACGGGCTCGGCGGCGCCATGAGATTAAAGCCCGACGATCCCACTTCGATCACGCTCGAACAGGTACACCGCGTCTTTATCTGCCACGGTGACACTACCCGCGAATACACACTCCGCGAGGTCCGCCGTCTCGGTCGCAATACCGTGCGGCTCGTGCTCGACGGCGTTAACGACACGACCGCCGCCCAAACACTCAAGGGCGCCACGGTAGCCGTCGCAAGCGGCGACTTGCCGCCGCTCCGGCCGGGCGAGTTTTACCACTTTCAGGCAATCGGAGCCGAAGTCTTCACCACCGACGGCCGCCGTCTCGGCTGTGTCGAAGAAGTCATGGCGACCGGTGCTAACGACGTCTGGGTGGTGCGCGACGGTGACACCGAAGTGCTGGTTCCGGTCATCACCGACGTCGTTCGCACGATGGATCTGGAACATCGCCGGATTACCATCGAAGCGGTGCCGGGGCTGCTAGAATAGGACCGCTGGAATAAAGTGTGGCGGCGCCTCCCGAAGACCCGGTCGTAGCGATGCAATTTCACATAATCACGCTGTTTCCCGCGATGCTCGACGCGCTTGGGGCGGGCCTTATCGGACGCGCGGCCGCAAAGAACCTCATCACGATTCGTGCGCACAATCTACGCGAACACGGCCTCGGCAATTACCATCAGGTTGACGATACGCCTTACGGCGGCGGCAGCGGCATGGTGATGCGGCCGGAGCCGCTCGCCGCCGCGATCGACGCCGTGAGCGCCGAACGGCCAGACCTGATGCGAATTCTGCTGACGCCGCAAGGTGAGTTGCTCGACCAGGCGCTGGTGCGCGAACTCGCACAGCATCCGGCCGGGCTGCTGCTGGTGGCCGGCCGTTACGAAGGGGTCGACGAGCGGGTACGCGCGTTGGTCGATCGCGAGATTTCGATCGGCGACTACGTACTGAGCGGCGGCGAACTCGCCGCGATGGTCGTGATCGAAGCAGTCGCGCGGCTGGTGCCGGGCGTGCTCGGCAATCCCGTCTCGCTGATGGAGGAGTCCTTCGGCAGCGGGCGGCTGCTTGAGTATCCACACTACACACGTCCCGAGGAGTTTCGCGGGATGCGCGTGCCAGAGATTCTGCAGAGCGGCGACCACGGCAAAATCCGCGCATGGCGCGAAATCGAAGCGCGCAAACGTACCGGCCGCCGCCGCCCCGATCTGCTCAAACCGCGCCCCGGCTCCTGACGTGGCCGCCCTCTTCCTCGCCCTAATCCACCATCCGGTGGTCGACCGCAACGGCCGTATCGTCACCTCGGCGATGACCAGCCTTGACCTCCACGATATCGCCCGCTCGGCCCGCACCTACGGCGTCCGTGGCTTTTTCGTGGTCCATCCGGTAGCCGATCAGCGCGACTTCGCCCATCGCGTAATCGACCATTGGCAGTCCGGCTTTGGCCGCAAGTTCGATTCCCGCCGGCGCGAGGCACTCGATCTGATCGAAATTGTCGCCACGCTCGAGGATGCAGTGGAGGTGGCTACCCGAATCGCCGGCGCCGCGCCGCTTCTGCTATATACGTCGGCGCGGGCGGGTGCGGGAATGAGCTTTTCGAATCTGCGCGATCGGCTTTCCGACGAGGACGCAACACCGGCCATCCTGATGCTGGGGACGGGCTTCGGGTTGGCGCCGGCGATGCTTGCACGCGCCGACCTGGTGCTCGAACCGATCCGTGGCGCGGGCGAGTACAACCATCTTTCGGTCCGCGCCGCAGCCGCGATTATGCTCGACCGCCTGTGCGGACGATAATCAACCCTTATTTCCGCACGTGTGCCCGGATGGGATAATGCGCTCTTGCGGGAGCACTCGCGGGTGCCGCGTGGGGAATGCCTGATTCGCAATGAGATTGCTGGCCGACATCCTGATTTTCTTGGGCGCGATTCTGACGACTTTCGGGACCGACCTCGTGATTGCGACCGCCGGTACCCAGTCGGCGGTGGGCGGGCCGCTCGGCGTCATCGCTTCGTTGATTGGCGTCGCGTTTCTGACAACTGGCATCCTGAATCATCTACGGCTTTCGCGCGCGCTGCGCGAGGGAGCCACAGAGGCTGAAGATAGGGGCGCGCAGGCGAAGAAAGACAAATCCGACAGCCGGCGCGGCTGATAACGGAGGTTGAAAGCTGCGGCGATGCTCTCGGAGGAACGTGACGGTTTACGCAACATCCGGCGGCTCAGGCTCTGGAGCTGGTTCTTTGTCGTCGGCTACGTGCCGGGCATATGGCTCATCCGGAGATTCACGCACGACCAGATCGCGCTGACGCCGTTCGTGCTGATATGGGTGGGTGGCTTCGTCGCCTGCGCGTCGCGCGCGGCGTTCAGCCGCTGCCCACGCTGCAACAACTATTTCCATTCCACGCGCGGGACGCCGTCGTTCTGGAATCTGCTCACGCGGAAGTGCACGGAATGCGGCCTGCGGCTGCGCGCCGACCGGGTAATCTACCCTAGCCTGGAGTAGCGTTCCGCAGCGCAGCCCCAAATCTCCACTGGGCGATGTCAAACTGGCCCGCCGTCGAAGGCAGGGGCCGCTTGAGTCGGGGGGCGGGTTCAGATATGTTCATTGGTTATACTCTTGAGGGTTGCTTCCAATGAACAGCGTTATCCAGAAACTCGAAGATCGCGGATTGCGCAAGGATCTCCCGGAGTTTCGCGTCGGCGATACGTTACGGCTGCAGGTCAGGGTGGTCGAAGGAGAAAAGGAACGGATCCAGTCCTTCGAGGGTATCGTGATCAAAATCAACCGCGGCGGCAATCGCGCGACGTTCACAGTACGCAAGGTCTCCTACGGCATTGGCGTCGAACGCATCTTTCCGCTCCATTCGCCGCGTCTCGAGAAAATCCAGGTCCTAACCCGTGGCCGCGTGCGCCGCGCGCGTCTTTACTACCTGCGCGAACTGTCCGGCAAGGCCGCCCGCGTCGCAACCATCAGTTAGTCTGGCGGCTTCGTGCCGCTTCCACAGGCCGTCTGACGCGTCGCGTGAAACCCCACGCGGCGCGTTTTCGCGTCCGCTGTCGCCTCGGCGCCCTGTAAACTTCTGATCGCGCGATTGCACCCTGTGACGGCCGCGAGAATCCGGTGAATCCGGCCGGGGATAAGGATTCCAAGCTTCGGAAGCAGTGGGCCTATGCAGATTGTCCGTCCGTGGGTGAAGGGCCAACGCGGAGGTCGCCGTCGAGCCGGGCGCCTTCACATACCGTGAGGCTCTGGGTCTCGATTTGGCCGTTGACGCGCGCATGTGGCCCCAACACCACCGATTTGGCGCCAGCGATGTCGCCGTGAAGCTCGCCCAGGATGAGTACGCGCGGCGTGCGTACGCGGCCTTCGACCGTGCCCTCGTCGGAAATAACCACCAGCTCGCTCGAGCTGACTTCGCCGCGAAAACGACCCTCGATTCTGACCGGCTCCTGAAAAATCAGTTTGCCGGAGACGTTCACGTTACGGCTGACGGCGACGCGGGTGCGTTCCTCGACCCACGCCTGGCCGGGCACATGCGGTATTCCCGCAACCGGTCGGCGCAGATCGTCGGCTGGGCCGGCGGTAGCTATTGAGCTGAAAGTTTGGCTCCGATCACTTAGCGCCATGGCTCAATTGTCGCACCCTGCGCCCCCCTTTATGGCGCTGGAAATACGTGGCAGGCGACGGCGTGGCCGCCCCGCCCGGAAATCAGCGGCGGCTCGACCGTTGTGCAGATATCTTTCGCATAAGGACATCGCGGATGGAAGCTGCAACCAGAGGGCGGATGGAGCGGACTCGGCATCTCGCCCGGCAGCTTGATACGTTCAGCGCGGTCGGCCGCGTTTATCGCCGGAATCGCCGATAGCAGCGCGCGCGTATAGGGATGGCGCGGATTGGCGTAGATTTCGTCACGCTCAGCCACCTCGACGATTTTCCCCAGATACATGATCGCGACGCGCCGGCTGATATGTTCGACCACCCGCAAATCGTGCGCGATGAAGAGATAGGTCAGCTTCAATCGCTCCTGCAGATCCTGCAGTAGGTTGATGATCTGCGCCTGGATCGAAACATCGAGCGCCGAGACCGGTTCGTCGAGCACCACAAATTGCGGCTCGACGGCGAGCGCCCGCGCGATGCCGATACGCTGGCGCTGGCCGCCGGAAAATTCGTGCGGATAACGGTCGAGCGCGTCCGCTCCCATCCCAACCATTTCGAGCAGTTTCACGATGCGCTGCTCGCGCCCGCGGCCGCGCGCGAGTCGATGGATATCGATCCCTTCGCCGACGATCGCCCGCACCCGCATGCGCGGGTTGAGCGAAGCGTAGGGATCCTGGAAGACCAACTGCATGCGGCGGCGCAACAGCCTGAGATCGCCGCGCGAAAGCGTGGCGAGGTCGCGCCCGCCGAAAAATATCCGCCCCGCGGTCGGCTCGATCAGCTTGAGCACCAAGCGCCCGAGCGTCGATTTGCCCGATCCCGATTCACCCACCAGGCCGAGCGTCTCGCCCGCCTCGATTTCGAAATCGACGCCGTCGACCGCCTTGACCGTGAGCTTTTTGCGTCCCAGCAAATCTTCCGTGCCGGCGCTGAATTCCTTGCGTAGCTTGACGCCTCGGACCAGCGCGCTGTCACGCGCGGCCGCCGCCAGCGGATCGATCGTCGGTGAACTAGACACGGATACAGGCGACCAGATGGTTGGGTGACTTGGCTTCCAGCGGCGGTTCGACCCGCGCGCATTCGTCGATGGCGATGGGACAACGCGGATGAAAGCGGCATCCGGGCGGTGGCTCGAGCGCGCTCGGGATGGATCCGGGAATCGCCTGTAAGCGGCGGTGATGCTGCCCATCCAGCCCGGGAATCGACGCCAGCAGGCCCTTGGTGTAGGGGCTCAGCGGATCACGGAACAACTCGGCCGCCGAGGTCTGCTCCATCACACGCGCGGCATAGAGAATCGTCACGTCGTCGGCGTATTCGGCCACGATGCCGAGGTCATGTGTGACCAGGATGACGGCCAGCTTGAGGCGCTCCTGCAACTCGCGGATGAGATCGAGAATTTGCGCCTGGATGGTGACATCGAGCGCGGTGGTCGGCTCGTCGGCAATGAGTAGCCGGGGTTTGCATGCGGGCGCCATCGCGATCATCACGCGCTGGCGCATACCACCGCTCAACTGATGCGGATAGTCGTTGATGCGTCGCTCGGGCGCGGCGATTCCGACCATCCGCAACGCCTCGATCGTGCGATCGCGCGTCTCATGGCGTGAGGTCCGCTGATGCAGCCGCACGGCCTCGCCAACCTGGCTGCCGATGGTAAACACCGGATTGAGCGAGGTCATCGGCTCCTGGAAGATCATGGCGATTTTGGCGCCGCGCATCCTGCGCATTTCGGCTTCGCTCAGCTTGATGAGATCAGCGCCGTCGAACGTGATCGAGCCGCCCACGATGCGCGCGCTCTCGGGCAACAGCCGCATGATCGAGAGCACGCTCACCGTCTTGCCTGAGCCGGATTCGCCCACCAGCCCCATCAAACGTCCGGGCGCGACGGAGAAACTCACGCCGTCAACCGCGCGGATTTCGCCGCGCGGCGTGAAGAATGATGTCCGGAGGTCTTTGACTTCGAGCAGCGGCTGCACGCATAAATCAACTTATCATTCGCGCACCCGCCGCTGAAAGACGGCAAACGCGCACGCGCATCCTACCGACGCGGCAAATCGGGCGCGCGGGTTGCCGGCGCGGGTGGATCCGGCGCCTGTGACTTGTCCGCCGATCCAGCGGTCGTTGCCGACACTCCCGCTGGGACCGAAGCGCCGCTTACCTGTATGAGGTCGGCACGTACGAAACCAATGAATACCTGCGATTCAATGCGCACTGGAAGATGGTGGCCGGCGGTGACCCAGATGGTGGATGCGCGCGCCTGGCTGCGAAATTCACCATGGCTAAGCCATAGCACGGACGGCTCGATGCGTAATGTATCGAAGGTGCCGAGCGGCGTTGTGATACGCTCGCGATCCTTTACATCGAAGGCGAAGACGTAGCGGTTGCCGCCACTGAAAACATCGAAGATGAGCGTCTCGCCGACCGTGAGCGGCTGAGACAGCGCCATCATTGCGCCCGAAAACGGTCCCCATGGCGCGCCACCGCTGAAACGCTTCGTCTTTATCCGCCCGCGCGTATCGCGTTCGGAACTGGTGACGAGACGCGCGTCGTGGTCAAATGTGACGTTCCATACGTCGTAACGCTGCTTCTCATGCTGGACGATGTGCATGCTCTCCGGCTCGAGCGTCGCACGCCGAAAGTCCTCACGGATGTAATCGCGCATCCGGTAAACCAGGTCGACAACTTTGCTGCTGGTGATCCACATCTCGCCGCTCCACAGCGGCGGGTCTTTGCGATCATGGTGAACAGCGACGCGCGCCTGGGCCGCCGGAATCCCCATCCATGAGGCCTGGTAGATGAGCGTCTCGCCGTCGTGAAATGGGATGGTGCCGGGGCTGTACTGTGGAATCCGCAGGTTCACCGGAAGCGGAAGGGGGTCGGGTGTGCGTGCGGCCTGGGCTCGCCGGCGGCGCGGCCTGGCGCTATCGGCACCCACATTGGGCGAGGCTGCGGCACCCGTCAGCAATACCACGGCTAAGGAAAGGACCGCGAGAAGGCGCACAAACCGAGTCAGGCAAACCACCATTCGCGGCATTTTCCAAACGCGAGAAATCGAATAGACTGTCATTCTCAATTCTGCCTGATTGCGGAGGGCCAGGGAATGTTGAGAGGCATTGCGGTACTGGGCGTTTCGGTACTGGCGGCCGTTGCGTTGATAATGGTATTGGCCCTGCCAGGTTCCGCACACGCACAGCAAATCGGTGGGATGGGCCCGAACAGTCCGGCGATACCGCTCCAGGCCCTCGAGGAAGCTGGCCCCGGAAGCCTCCATCACAACGCCAAGGACTCCGCGGCTATCGTAAAGGAAGCGAAACGCAAAGCCGCTGACGCCGACCCGCGCGTGCGCGTCGAAGGACTGGAAAAACTGCGCAACGTTGACAGTCCTGACGTCGAGGAAATGCTCTTCCGCGGACTCGCCGATCCGGACGTGCGTGTACGCATCAAGGCCATCGACGTCCTCGGCGCGCGCGGCGTGAGCCAGGCAGTTCCGATGATGGCGCAGGAACTTTTTCTGCGCGACACTGCCGCGATTGAAAAGCTTCACCTGGTGGCCGCGCTCGGCCGCATCGGTGATACGCAAGGCACGCTGCCGGTGCTGGAATATCTGAAAACGACCAACGATCCGAAAACCCGCGGCACCGCGGTTTTCGCCTTGGGCGAAATCGGCGATCCGCGCGCCAACGACGCCCTCATTCGTATCCTCAACAACGACAGCAGCCCGATGGTGCGCCGACTGGCACAGGAGTCGCTCGAAAAAATCGACGGCGAGTTGCCCAACCGGCATCGGGAGGACGAAGAAGTCGCGCGCCAGAAGGAGCTTGTGCCAACCGCTGAGAAGCTTTCCAAGCTGCGCGAGATGGACGCCAAGATTCAGGCCGACGGCGGCCTCTGAGTAACGCGCGCCTTCGCACATCGCCCTGAACAAGTGCGCTCCACTTCCGTTCCAACAAAGGCCGGGTGCGCCTGAGCGAGCAGATTTCTTCCCGGCGAGTCACACCTTGATGAGCGCCGCGACGTTGCCGCTGGGCCGCGGCGCGTTGGGAAAAACGGCGGCGGTTTGCGACTCGTTGAGCCGCATATGCGTTCGTAGGATGTCGCTTACCGGCTCGCGAAAATCGGTGGTCACGGCGAGGTCGCGTTCCTGGTAAAGCTCGGCCGGCGCGAGTCCTGGCCAGTGGCCCCAAACTTTGCACCCGCGCACCGGGCCACCCATCACCCACATCACATTGCCGTGACCATGGTCAGTGCCGGCATTACCGTTCTCATGAACGGTGCGGCCAAATTCCGAAATCACTAAGATGACTGTGTCGGCATAAGCCGGACCGAGCGCCCTGGCGAAACTCGCGAGACCATCGCCGAGCGGCTTCAGATGGTTGGGCAATTGCCCCCGGTCGTTGCCCTGGTTAACATGCGTGTCCCAGCCGCCGAGGGCCATGAAAGCGAGCCGGATACTGTGGTCACGCGCGATCAGGCGCGCGAGGCGGTCGGTATCCTGCGAGAAGCCGACCGGTGAGGGCGCACCGGCATCCGCTATTTTCATGTCTTCTTCAATTTCGGCGAGCAGTTTCTTGCGCGCGATACGGCCTTCCTGGTAGGCGCGGCTAATCTGGTCGCGTCCGTCGTAGAGCCGATCAAACGCCTGCTCGATCCGCGGATTATCGAGCGGCAGCGAACGCGCCGCCGCCCGTCCCGACGGAATATTGGAGACTGGCATCTTTCCCAACAAAATCCGCGGCACACCCGGGCCGACGCTCACCGATTCGGTTGGTGGATGGTTT
>JBOHWJ010000288.1:0-4101 GCA_050736495.1 Binataceae bacterium (SeqCode)
TCCGGGGCGGCGCGGCGGCTGTCCGCGCCGTTTCGAGCGAACCTCAATTCGTGCCAGATACGGCAGCGAACGCGGTGGCTGCGGCGCGCACCGCTCAGAGGTTCACGGCGGCGCCGGATTTGCGCGCGGCGTAGCGCGACAGCAGCCGCACCACGGCAGGTGTGATGTTTTCGATCGAATCCGGACGGTAGCCGATCGATTCCGGACCGCATACCCGCATCATGCCGAAGGTTGAGAGCCGAAGCAGCGCCGTTACCGCCTGACAATAACGGAAGCGCTCGAACTCCATCGGCGCCAGCGCGTGATACATCGGGATGTAGAGCGAGGCGAACAGCTTGCGCAATGAATTACCGGCCGCATTGTCGCGCATCCAGCGCGGCCGATCCATTGTGGAAGAGGCCAGGATGACGGCGGTGGTGGCGGCGTCGAGATGGCGGTCGCCGCGGTCGGCGTTGACCCAATCGATGACGCCGGTTACGCGCAAGCCCCTAACGATGACGTTTTGCGGATGGTAGTCGAGATGGAGCAGCGCCGGGGGCGCCTGGCGAAAGCGTGCGGCGCGTTCACGCAGGTGCGTCAGCGCGTCCATGAGTCCCGGCAGCGGCGCACGTTCGACCCGGTCGGCGACCAGGTCGAGCATGCGATCGAGCAGCGGCGCGGAAGCCGGCGGGTCATTCTCCGCAAACGCGTGGCTCTGCCGCACCGCGCCTTCGGCCATGCGATGAAGCCGTGTTTGCGCGCGCACGAAACCGATGAAGCCGAGCGCGAAGGTCTTGAACGCCAACGGGAAGCTGTTGGTGGCGAACAATGGTCCGCCCGCCACGCGCTCCATCACCATGAAGGGCGCGCCGAGGGCTTCGTGCCGCGGCTCGAACAGATATGGGCGGGGTACCGGAAAGCCTTGGCGCGCCAGTTCGCACATCGTGGGATATTCGCGTGCAGCCTTTTCGTCGGCACGCGAACCCTCGTAAAAGCGCAGCACCAGCGGAACGCTGGCGGGTAATTCTGGCGCGCGCGGCGAACCCGCGCCGAGCACGAATTCGAATACCGTCGTTTCCCACCCACTGGCCAGCACGCGCAGGTCCTTGACTGCGGCACCCAACGTGGCGCCAAGGCGCGATTGCGTGGCCGCCAGGTCGATCATCGTTGATGTGGCTCGCGGGCGGGCGTCCCAATAGCGCATCGGCGTGGCGGGCGCGCCGGCACCGTCGAGTGGCGCGCGGCGTCCGTGGCGAAAAACGAACGGGCACCGCTGCCGCTCAGGCGAAGAGCGGCGATGGCGTGTCGAGCCGTCGCACGCGGTTCCGCCTGCGTCGATACCATCCAGCTACGGATGCATGGACGGTTGCGCCGGCCCGAATGGCGCCGGGCTCGGCATCGCGACAGGAGTCGAAAGGTTTTCCGGAGCCATCTCGGCATTGCCGGTATGCTTCTCATAGGCGCCTTGCACGGTCGAAGATAGGAGCGGTCCGCGGGTATCGCTTATATCGATCGTGACTTCGGCCGAGAGGCCGATACGAAGCGGCTTTTCGGGCGGCGGCGGCGAATTCAAGACGATTTTAACCGGCACGCGCTGAACGACCTTGACCCAATTGCCGGTCGCGTTTTCCGGCGGAAGCAAGGCAAAAGCGGCACCCGTTCCGGAACTTATGGAGTCGACCCGGCCTTTATAGACGTAGCCTGGATAGATGTCGAGGCCGATCTCGACGGTCTGTCCAACGCGCACGTCGGTAAGCTGCGTTTCCTTGTAGTTGGCGGTGACGTAAAGGCGGTTAACCGGCACGATCGCCATCAGCGGTTCGCCGGCCTGGACGCGGTTGCCGACGTGAACGGTCTTGCGCGTGACGATGCCCGTAAACGGCGCATGGACTTGCGTATAGCTGAGATCGAGCTTGGCCGCCTCGAGCGCGGCCTGGGCCTGCTGGACGATGGGGCGGTCATAGCGCGCGTGGTCGGAATCGCTGCCCAGGGCGGCGCGCGCCTGCTGCGCCTGATGCTGTGCCAGCGCGCGGTCGGCGAGGGCGACGCGCCAGGCGGTCGTGGCCTGGTCGAAATATTCACTCGATACGACGCCTTCGTCACGCAGCGCCAGGGCGCGATTGTAATCGATTTTGGCTTGTTTCAACTGCGAGTCGGCCAGCGAATAGCCCGCCTGCGCCGCCAGGAGTTGGGCGTAGAGTTGATCGACCGACTGGCGTGCACGCTGCAGTTGGGCCTGGGCCTGATCGACGCGGACCGCGTAGTCGCGCGGGTCGAGCGTCATCAGCAATTGGCCGCCTTTGACGCGCCAATTGTCCTCGACGAAGAGCTTTACCACGGTGCCCGGTATGCGCGAGGACACCAGTCCGATGGTGCCATCGACGTAGGCGTCATCGGTGGAGACGTGGCTCTCGAAGTATTGGTAGTAGTGCCATCCCGGGATTATGGCGGCGAGGATCAGGAGGACCACCACAACCAACAGAACCTTACGGAACAGCGATTTCATTTCGGCTGCGGCACCTTCCGCTCGCCTATTCCAATCGATGTGTCGATCATTGCGACGTTACTTATGATCATTACCAAATTCACTGTCAAATGCAGGATCACAATGGATTCCCACTTTGCATTGAAATTTCCAGCGGCGGTCCCTGCGCGTAATCGCCCGGCGCGCCCGCGGCTGCGCCGGCTAACTTCAAGGGAACTTTAAGGTAACGCTGGTTCCGCCTGCCGCACTTTTAACTACCATGCCATTATAGCTCAGGTCGATATCGAAGCCTCCGATGAAACTGACAATATTGAAAATGCCGTCGACACGGCCGGCCGGATCGCTGCTGCCGAAAGTGTCGAACAGCAGTACCGATGGCGCGCGCGACTGCACGACCTGACCAGCCTTGCCTTGTTCGACCAGTGCATCGTAAACCGCCGTGTTGGGTCCATTGACATAGAAGCGAATGTCCGGGTTGGCCGGCGGGGCAAAGGCCGACAGTTGTCCGTTGACTCCGACCACCGCTTTGCCAAACGGGGCGCTGGTCGAAGAGAGGGCGGCGACGTTAAAGCCTTTGATGATCTCGGCGCTCAGCAGCGAAGAATCGTTGACGGTCTTGGTCACCGTCATCCGCGCCGGATACTGCGTATTCACGACAACGATACTCAGTGGAATAACACTCCGGATTTGCCATGAGGCGGTTCGGTCGGAGATTATGGCGGTAAACGGTGTGCCGACCGCACCGATGATGCGGAAACTCACCTGGGTGGAAACGCTGGGCGTGTTGCCGGGGCTGTTCGAATTGCCGACACCGAAGGCGCCGCCGCATGAGGGCAGCCCGGCGCCCAGGCATAGAACAAACAGGCCTCGCATCAGGGCTTTGAACGGCTTATGCATTATCAGGCGTTCCATTGGGTTACGGGAGCGATCCCGGCGGCAACGTCGTCGCCTGGCACAGCAGGCACGGATTGGATGTCGACGGCTGGCATATCGACGAGCAGGGCATGGCGATGGTCGTCAGCGGCGGAGTCAACGTTACCTGGGTGGAACTGGTGTCGTCGGAGCGGGCCAACGTATACGCGCCTGCGGGTGCGCAGAAGCTGAACGCACCGGCGGACGACACCGGCGCCGTCATCAGACCAACACTGCCCTTGGACATTATGACCGACGTATCCTGACTGAACGTTCCCGACACGCTGCCGGTCACGCTGCCATGGCCGTCGCATGCCATCGGACCGAGGCTGGAGCCCGTGACTGCGGCCGGGCATGCCGCTCCCGCCGGGGGCGCCACAGAGGAGGGAACTCCCGGCAGTACCGCGATGGTGTGGCCAGTGTACGGATCGGGAACGCCCCCGAAGAGGTCATTCGCCGTGGCGAACAGATCGACCTCGCCATTCGTATTGGCGGAATTGGCGCTCTCAAGGTAGGTCGCGGTAGGCACGAACATATCGAAGCGAGCCGAGTTTCCGCCCGACGGTATCATCGCTACCCCGACGTTCTCGATAATGTTAGTGCCGTGATCCTCGGCCATCACCAATACGCTCAGCGGAGGTCCGGTGTTCGTAACACCAAGATTCACGCTGCCTTGTAGTTCGGCGCGGGCGAGGCTCAGATTGCACGGATCCTTGGTCGAAAAC
>JBOHWJ010000289.1:0-3175 GCA_050736495.1 Binataceae bacterium (SeqCode)
GCATCGTACAGACGCTTGCCGATAACGATTGCGGCGATTGCGGCCAGCACGTTTATCCTGATAGCGGCAACGGGCGTGCGCGCCCAGGACGATTGGTCGGTGGTCGAACGTCACACCATCGAGCACGCGCCGCCGGCGGATGCCTTCCCATCGGAAAATTCAGTCCCGCAAGCCGATTCACAGAGCCGGCAAGACCAACCGCAGAGGCACGAGGACGAGCCGCCAGCGCGGCAAGCGCAAGCCAGCCGCAAATTCCTCGTCTGCGGTGAAGAGGCGACGCGGGCCTCGCCAAATGTCCAGCAAATGGTCGCGACGATCGACCAAAGCTGGCACGCCGATGTGCGGGTCTACCAGAGCGTCAGGCCGCTGGGACCGCATGCGATGCCCGGCGGCTGCATCTTCTACAACGCGGCTGTGCTGAAGTCGCTGCTGAAAATGCGGCTCGACCTGCAGAATCAACAGGACCTCGATCCACTCCTGTGGGCGATCTTCGCCCATGAAGTGGGTCACGAGGTGCATGAAGATTTCTCCGCCGCACGCGCGAAGGTGCCAAATCAGCAAAAGGAACTGGAGGCGGACCGCTTCGCCGGCTACACCCTCGAGAAACTCAACATTCGCGCCGTTGATATCGCCCCGTATTGGAGCCTCGCCGGCGACGAATTTGGCGCCGGCCCGAGCCATGGCACCAGCGCCCAGCGCGTGGCCGCGTTCAAGGAAGGATGGCATGAGGCCGAATGGCGACGGCTCGAAGATGCGCAGTCGGTGGGTAGTGCGATGGACGAGCCGGTCGCGCCCGAGGACTCCGCTTCCGCGCCGCAATGACACGCGCCGTGCCTAAGGGCGCGGATTCCCTTAAGTCTCGACGCGTAACCGTCGGTGCGTATACACAAGAATGCCCGCGTGCCGGCGCTTAGACCTTTTTACGCTTCTTCGACAGGTAATCGACCAGCATATATTCGCCGAGATGGTCGGGGCGTGTGTACAGCGCGCGGCCGCGGTTGATCTGCGTCATCTTTTCGACGAAGGCGCGCAGGCTGGGCGAGTCGTCAAGCATGAAAGTATTGATCGTGATGCCCTTGCGCGTGACGCGCTCGACTTCCTTGAGCGTTTCCTGGGCCGCGCGCATGCTGATGCCGCCGAACGAAAGCGGCCACTCGCAGTAGAGCCGCTTGTTGAGGAAGTACGCGGTCGGCTGCCCGTCGGTGATCACGATAACATGCTGGTTGCGCGAAGGATGGCGCCCGAGCAGGTCGGAGGCGAGCCGCAATCCGTCCTGCAGGTTGGTGAATGGATCGCCCATGTTCCACGACGCTTCGGGCAGGTCCTTGAGCTTCAGCTCGACCGCGCGCGTGAAGAAGCCGACGATCGAGAAGAAGTCGCGCGGAAACTTGGATCGGATTAGCGTCTCCATCGCCATCGCGACCTTCTTCGCCGCCGCGAATCGCCCCTCCCAACTCATCGACCACGACATATCCAGGCACAGCACCGTCGACGACGAACTGCCGTAATCATTTTCGTAAATCTCGAAATCGTCGGGATTAAGTTCAAGCGGAACGCCGGGCTTGCGCGCGAGCGCGTGCTTGAGCGTGGCCACCAGGTTCAGGTTGAGCGGATCGCCGTAGTGGTATGGCCGTGTCTCCTCGGGCCGCATCTCGGTGACGCCGCGATGGTCGGTCGTGTGAGAGCCGGCGCGATCCCTGAGCAGGCCCTGGTATATATCGCGCAGCGCGAGTTGGCCGATGCGGCGCACGCCCTTGGGCGAGAGCTGCAGGTGATCGCCCTTCTGCACCATGTAGCCCGACTCGTTCAGCATCATCATCATCTGCTTGAGACTTTGAAAATCCTGCGCCGCCTGCTGGCCGAGCATGTCCTTGAGGTCTTCCATCGACACCTTTTCGAAATTGCCCGACATCAGGTCCTGCTCGAGCTGCCGCATCTGTTCCATCTCGCGCATCAGGTCGAGCGCCTGTTGGTAGTTGAGGCTCTTGGGTCCATGGAACATGTGGTTGAAACGGTCGCGGAAGTTCTCGAGGTCGCGGATATTCTCGTACTCGGACAGCAACTCGTCGAAGTCAGCCTTGGCCTGCGCGTCCTCGAAGTCGTAGCTTTCGAGTTTGCGCAGCGCCTCCGAGAGGCGGCGCGGGATGCGGCTTAGCTGGCGCTCTTTTTCATCGGTTCCAGGTTTCTGGCCGCGCGCCGTTTCGAGCGCCTGGCGCTCACGCGCCAAAACGTCTTCGAGCCGCTGCTCCATCTCGGTCAGCGCGTTGCGCAGGTTGAAGTCGCGGTAGCGCTGGCGCATCTCCTGGCGCAACCGCTCGAGCAGCTCCTCCAGCCCCATCACCTTGGCGCCGTCGAAATCCATCCCCTGGCGCATCATCCAATCCATTGCCTGGCGGATGTCGTCGGTATAGGAAAGATACTCGGCGAGTTTTTCGAACACCTTGTCGGCGTCGAGTTGGAGTTTCTGCGTGCCGTCCCACTGTGTGTAGCGGGTCGTTACCATGAGCCACTCCCGGCGTCAGGCGTGATACGCAAAGCGGCCGCCGTGGCGCTCCTTGTTGAGCTTCTGATGCAGATGGAGGCCTTCGAAAATAAGCTCGCTCGCCGTCGCCATCAAGCCGGGGGTCTCGAATGCGCCGAGCTGGTTGATCATGTCGTGCAAGCTGGGAACTTCGCGCAGCGCGTCCATGTATTCGGAGGCCGGGGCGCTATCGGAGACCTCCACGCCCCATCCCTCCTCGAAGTAGCCGATCACCTTCTTGAGGTCGTCGATCTTCAGGTAGCGATCGAAGGTCTTGAGCACGGCGCGGTTGATGAGCCGTTCGATGAGATCGTCTTCCTTCTTGTCCTCGCCCACGTACTCGAGTTCGATTTTGCCGGCGGTCGAAGCGTAGAGCGAATGCAGGTCGGAGAGACGCGGCACGATCTCGTTGTCGCCGTTGATGATCGAGCGCTTCTCGGCGTTCGACAGCACCGACTCGAAATTGTTGATGGTCACGCGCACGGAAACGCCCGAGGTCTGGTTAATCTCGTTGGAGGCGCGCGCCTCGAAGGTTATCTGGGCGAGGATATCCTTCATGAACTGTGGAATCCTGACCGGCATCTCGGAACGCAGCGGATAGCTGCATTCCTGCTCCATGATGGCGACTTCGTCCTCGAGCGTCTTGGGATAATG
>JBOHWJ010000290.1:0-4815 GCA_050736495.1 Binataceae bacterium (SeqCode)
ATCCCAGACTGCGCGATGAAGCCGATGCCGTGATCGAACGCGCGCACGTGGCCGGCGTGCTTACGATGATCTCCGGTGGCGCGATCAGCACGCTCGCAACCGATCGCATGACGATCGCAATTGCCGAGCGCCACCCCAACGTTTACGCCGCCATCGGCGTACATCCGCATGACGCCAAAGACTGCGATTCGGCGCGACTCGCGGCGCTTGGCGAACTCGCGCGGTCGCCGAAGGTGGTCGCGATCGGCGAGAGCGGGCTTGATTTCCATTACATGTATTCGCCGCCGGAGGCGCAGGAAAGATCGCTGCGGCGCCATCTCGAACTTGCGGCCGAACTCGCCAAGCCAATCGTGATCCATTGCCGCAACGCCGAGCCGCGCCTGGTCGAGATCGTGCGGGAGACCGGGATGCCGCCACGAGGCGGCGTGATTCATTGCTTTACCGGCGACGCCGCTGCCGCACGCGCATTCCTCGCGATCGGCTTCCATATCTCGTTTTCGGGTATCCTGACCTTCCGGAACGCGGCGGCGGTTCGCGCAGCCGCGGCAATCGTGCCCGACGATCGCGTGATGGTCGAGACCGACGCGCCCTACCTCGCGCCGGAGCCTTATCGCGGCAAGCGCAACGAACCGGCTTACGTAGTGCGCACGCTGGAGGTCCTGGCCGGCGTGCGCGGCGCGGGCGCGGCGGCCTTGGCCGCCCTGGCTTCCGCCAACACCGCGCGCCTCTTCAGCCTGCCGGCGCGGGCATAATCCCTTTTAGAATCAACCCATTTACAGGCCTCGCGCGCGATTCACATAACCGGGCGTCGCGGGGTTATATATAGACGGATGGACGAGAAGGCAAAACTTGAGATGCCGCCGCCATTCGAGGAAGCGATGCGGCGCCATGAGCGCGAAATCATGCGCTTCGTGATGCGCTCGACGCATGACCGCGATGACGCGCTCGACCTTTTCCAGGAAACGTGGCTGCGCGCTTATCGCGCCTATCCCCAACTCGATTCCGCAAGCGCGCTGCGGCCTTGGCTCTATCGTATCGCGACCAATCTATGCCTCAACCGCAGGCGCGATCGCATGCGCCGGGCGCGCGTTATCGCTGAAGGTGAGACCGTCGAGGGCGATCAAGCCGACGCCGCCAGCGGCGGCGGCTATGACGGCGTGATGCATCTGCGGACGATTATCGAGCGGCTGCCCAACAAGCAGCGCGCGGCGCTGATGATGCGCAAGTTCGCGGGACTCGACTATGCGGAAATCGCGGCGGCGCTTGGATGTTCCAGCGAGAGCGCACGCGCTGGCGTTTATCAGGCGCTCAAGAAATTAAAGGCATCGGAGTGAGGTTCCATGGATAACACCGGCAGGTTCGACGATCTTCCCATCGCGGATGGCGAGCCGGCTGACGCGGCCATCGATGAGATGCTGCGGGCGGTCCGGGTCAAGCTGGCGCGGCGCCTCAAGCGCATCCAGCGGCCGGCGGCGCGCGCGGGCGTGATTGAGTCGTCGCTCGGGCGATTGCTGGTGGCGGAGAGCAGTCGTGGGCTGGTCGCCGTGACGTTTCTCGGCACGAGTGGCGGCGACGCGACGCTGGCGGCTTTGCGGAACAAGTTCGACGTGAGCGAGGACGCCGCGCTGGCGGCGCGAATCGGCGGTGAGATCGAGCGCCTCTTGAACGGCGATCTCGACGCCATTGCGCATCACGCGGTTGACTTCAGCCTGGTCGAGAGCGATTTCCAGCGCCGTGCGCTCAAGCGCCTGCATCAGGTTCCTCCCGGCGCGGTAGTGACCTACCAGGCTCTGGCGGCGGCTATCGGCGCGCCCGAGAGCCAACGCGCAATCGGTAATACGATGGCGTCGAATCCGATACCGATCTATGTGCCCTGCCATCGCGTGATTCGGTCCGACGGTACGATTGGCAATTATGGCGGCGGCGTCGAGCGCAAACTGAAGCTGTTGCGTGCGGAAGGCTTCGCGGTCGATCGCGACAATCGGCTTCCCGCCGACGCGGTTTACGGCCACATGGTATCGCACATCTTCTGCCGGCCGAGCTGCACGGCGGTCAAGCGGGCGGATCGCAAAAAGTGGATCATCTTCGCGGACTCGGAGCGGGCGCGGCACGGCGGGATGCGTGCGTGCAAGCTGTGCCGTCCGGCTTGATGCAAACGCGCGCGAGCTTTTAATCCCTCTCCGCGTTCGCAGAACTTTCCACAAGTGCGTGGCGCGCGATTTTTATCCCTCTCCTGCCTCGCACGGGCTTTGCACCATTGCACGTTGCACGATCTCCAATTCCTCTCCCGGTTCGGGAGAGGTTTATGTGAGGGACCGCTTTAGGCGTGGGTGGCGCGGGGCGCAATTTTTCGCACCCTCCGCGCCCACGGCGCCTCCATGTTTCCCGCAACGCTACAGGAAGGGGCATATAGCGTGTCGAATCATCCGCTCCGGCAGGATAGTCAGCGCGTCAGGGGCGCTGGAGCGTTGCGCCCACAATCTCGTATATTAAACATATCTGTTCCGAATTGATTTGGAGGTCGAGTTTGATGGAGGAGCGCGGTCTACTATCCGGAATCCGGGTCATCGACTGTGGAACCTACGTCGCGGGGCCTGCGGCCGCCACCGTGATGTCCGACTTTGGCGCCGACGTGATCAAGATCGAACGGCCCGGCGGCGGCGACCTCTGGCGGCTCTTTTCCAAACTTCCGGGTTCGGCCCACTCCGATCTCGATTGGTGCTGGGTCCTCACCAGTCGCAATAAAAGAAGTGTCGCGCTGGACCTCACGGATCCGAAAGGACGTGAGGCGCTCGTCCGCCTGGCGCGCACCGCCGATGTCTTCGTGACGAATTATCAGCGCACGTTGCTGGAAAAGTTCCGCCTGACCTGGGAGGACCTGTCCGCCGTCAACGACCGCCTCATTTACGCCCATCTTACCGGCTACGGCGACGCCGGTGCCGATGCCGACGACCCCGCCTTTGATGCGCTCGCATACTGGGCGCGCTCAGGTCTGATGATGAGCGTGACGGGGGCCGACGGTTCGCCCAGCGGTCCGCGGCCGGGGATGGGCGATCATCCGACTTCGATGTCGATGTTCAGCGCGATCATGATGGGCCTGTACAAGCGTGAACGCACCGGGCACGGCTCGCGCGTGACCACTTCATTGCTGGCAAGCGGCGCATGGGCGAACGCGTGCGACATCCAGGCGAAGTTGTGCAACGCGGTTTTTCCGGAACGCGGCGCCGGCAAACATCCGCCCAATCCGCTCACCGCCGCTTATCTGAGCCGCGACGGCAAGCTGTTTCTGCTGGTGCAGATCGATCCCGACAACGAATTCCCGCGTCTGTGCCAGGTCTTCGGCCAGCCGGAACTCGCCACCAGCGATTTATTCGCGACCAACGCCGGCCGCGCACAAAACGCCGCCGCCCTGTATGCCATCCTGCAATCGCAGTTCGATACCCGCGACCTCGCGGAATGGCGCGAGATTTTCAGAACCAACGACATCAAATGGGCGCCACTGCCCAGGCTCGACGACGTCGTCAATGACGCCCAGATGCGCGCGGCCGACGCGATTATAGGGTTCGACTATCCGGGCGTCGGCGCGCTCGAAACCGTGAACAGCCCGGTCTTCGTGTCCGGCGAAAAAAAACGCAAACCCACGGCGGCGCCCGAAGTGGGTGCGCATACGCGTGAAGTCCTGCAGGAACTCGGCTACAGCGCCGACGCGATCGCGGCACTGACGCGAAATTCAGGTCAGCGCTAGCCCGCCGCGCGGACCGTATGCTCGCGCGCTATTGCGGGTGAACGAGCGCGCATTCACCCGAGGGATCGCTGCCGCTGATTGGATTGTCGCCGGCGTAGCTGAAGAAGTTGGTATCGCCGGCGGTGAAGCCGAGCGGGTCCTCCGACAGGAAGCGCTGCAGATGCGGGTTGTAGTAGCGCGCGAAGGTCCGGTAAAGCCCGCTGGTTGAATCCGCCTGCTCCATTCCGGCAAACAGGTAAGGATAGCCGATGCCCTGGCCGCTCGCCGTCACGTTGCCGTACGGCTCATAGCTGAATTGCTCGGCCACGCTGCCCGTGCCTTCGAAGTCTTCACGAGAGCAGCCTACTAGCCCTGCCCGGCGCTCGGCTGACGGCGACAAACTCCTACGATTTTAGTGATTACATATATCCAAAAGCCAAGGAACCAGAGCGCCCCGGTCACCGCCGCTATCCAGATGCTTGCCCAAAACACAGAGGCGTTGAGACCTACCTGCGTTTGTGCGATAAAAAATGAGATCGCGCTGATCACCCCGCAAAAACCTACTAACACTGCGACCGCACTTCGAAAGGCGCGTCCCCAGTGAGGCTCGCGAGACGCATAGATGGCCATAGGGACTGAGATCCCAACCACGACCACGCCCTGAACCAGTGCAGCAGCTGATGCCGAATTGAAGACCGCCTCGGGGTATTCCCATGTTACCCACGAAATCGCGGACACAATGAGTCCGATTAGAGAGGACAACACTGCTACGTACACGGTGCGCAACCAGTTACTATTATTTGCCACAGCTTTTGCTCAGTTCTTCGTATTCTTTATGGCAGCTCGCAGCCATCGAACCCCTACGTAAGCTGTTGGAGGGCCCAGAAGGGCACCTACTATTCCAAGACACAATGGCGCACTTGCGGGCGCCCCAGGTCCAGTTGCTGCTAATGATCCGGCCACACACCCTGTCATCGCTAATCCTAAGCCCGTGCTTACATCAAAAATGTGCCAACCACACGATGTCGCCAGCAACGCCTTTTGTTGGGCGCACGACTTTTGCGACGTGGATTGGGGCGGAGCGCTTGTAC
>JBOHWJ010000291.1:0-4448 GCA_050736495.1 Binataceae bacterium (SeqCode)
GGCCGCGCCGGCGATGGCAAGCAGGTTATTTTCGAGCACGCCTTTGGAAATGCATTGCTCAGTGCTGTTGGAGGAGCCAAGGCCGTAGGTGCCTTTGAAATCTGTTTTTACCGTCACGTAGCAGGAGTCATTGCCCGCGTGCCGGGCCGTGATGCTGACGATCACAGCGCCGTCTCGAAGCGTATCGAGCATATGCGCCGGGCTCATCTCGCAGTAGGCCCACTGGTTCCAGGAGTTGGCGTCGATATTGTCGCGCTTCGCAACGAGAGTGCCGGTCGTTTCGTTGGTTTTGGAGAGCTCGAACCGGCTCATCGCGGGGTCCGAGAAATATTGCTTGAGGGTCCGGAAGGTTTGCGCGCAGTCATGCGGCGCGGTGGCGCTCCGCGGGACCGAGGCCGGCTGCGCCCACGCCGTCGGACACCATGGCATCAGGACGCCCAACAGGAGACCGGCGTAGCTTGGTTTCATAAGCGTGACCCCCCTTTGGTGTACCACTTCCTCGGTTGCGGAAAGTCATATCGGCAAATCGCGATGAGACAAAACGCGCGCAACAAACCCTCGCCATGGAGGATGAGCGAGGCCGAGAGCGGTGCTGTTATCCGCGCGCTCCAATCAATCACACGGCCCCCATTGCGTTCATCGTGTTGGTGAAATCGCGCAACGCCGTGCGGCTGGGGCCGATCGGAAAAATCACTGGATGAGTGACGCCGGCGGCGCGAAAACGTGCGACGAAGTCGCGGCCCGCGTCCGGTGACCCGAATGCGGCGATGCGGCGCGCCGAGTTGTCGCTCAACGCGTTGGGGGCGTCGTCGCGTTTGCCTTCCTTCCACAGGCGGCGCACTTCGGCAAATTCATCAGCAAGGCCGTAGCGCGCGAACATCGCGTTGTAGGCGTCGACGAAGGCATAGCCGGCCAGCTCACGTTTGAACGACGCGACCGCCGCGCTTTCGTCCTCCGTGATACACATGCGGATATATATGCCGATATCGATGTCGGCGGCCTTGCGGCCGGCCTTTTCCGCGCCCGCATGGATTTCGCTTATCATCGCCGGAACGGATTCGGGCGGCGAATAGTTGAGCAGCACGCCGTCGGCGATTTCGCCCGCCAGCCGCAGCATCGGCGGATTGAGCGCCGCAAGATATACGCGCGGCGGGCGCTGAGAGGAGCTGAAGCCGAGGCGGAAGTCGCTCTTGTAAACCTTGCCCGCGAATTTCGAGCGCCCCTCGGTGAACAGTTGGCGCATGATGGTGACGCATTCGCGCATCGCCGTCACCGGCATCCGGTACGACGCCCCGTGCCAGCGCTCGACGATGACCGGGCTCGACACGCCCAATCCCGCGATTGCACGCCCCTGCGAAAGTTCGTTGAGCGTAAGGAATCCCATCGCCATCACGCCGGGTGTGCGAATCTGAATCGGCACGACGCCGCTGGCGAGGTCGGCTTTGGTAGTCGCCTGCGCCACGGCGCCAAGCGTGATGAAGGCGTCGGGACCGGAGACCTCGGCCACCCATAGTGACGCGTAACCGCGTTGCTCGGCTTCGCGCGCGAGCCGCGCCGTATCGCTGAAAGCCGAGCCGGCGATCGTGAGATGAAGACCGATCTTTTTTGTCGCTTGCGCCATGGCACTCTCCAAGGAATTTTGCGGCAGAGCGTTGAAAAATGCGATGTTGAAAAATGATCGGAGCGGCGAATGTCGCGTGGATATTCTCAACGCCCTGCGTCAAACGCCGACCAGTCCGCAATCTTGCCCCGTCCGCACCGCCTCGCGCAAGGCGAAGGTGTGCCCCCGCGGCCTGCGCGGCGAGACCGCCGGCTGGCAATCACAGTCGACAGACTGGCTTGCGGCGCGCGGCGTGCCAACTATAAGAATCGGCGGACGGAGGTAATCGCGAATGCCTTTTTTCAATTCGGCGGGCGTGCGGATTCACTACCAGGAGCGTGGCGACGGCGCGCCGGTGATACTCGTGCACGGCTTCGGACTGCACGCCAAATCGCACTGGGAAGATACCGGGCTGGTTGATTTTCTCGCCGCACGCTACCGCGTAATCGCGCCCGACGCGCGTGGCCACGGGCACAGCGACAAACCACATACGGCCGAGCATTACGGCATGCGCAACATGTGCGGCGACATCATCCGCCTGCTTGACCATCTCGCTATCCAGCGCACACTGGCGGTGGGCTATTCGATGGGCAGCCGCGTCTGCCTATCGCTCATCATGGAGCATCCGCAGCGCTTTCGCGCGGTGGTGCTGGGCGGCTTCGGCAGCACCGGTGCGATTTCGCTTCCGGGTCAGCGCGCCAAAATCAGCGCGGCACTGCTCGCCCATGATCCCGCAACGATTGCCGACGAGGTGCCGCGCCGCTTCCGCAATAGCCTGGAAGCCAGCGCCAACGATCTCAAGGCGCTCGCCGCGTGTATCAGCGCGGAAGAGGAAACGCCCGACCTCACGGGTGCGCCGCCAATCACGCTTCCGGTGCTGCTCTTGACCGGCGGCAGAGACCGCATCGCGGGCGACCCGCGTCCGCTGGTAGGTTCATTCGGCAACGCGCGCGTCGAACTGCTGGACGGTATCGGTCATGTGCGCGCGCCCTCGGAGCGTGCGTTTCACGCCGCTATCGCGAACTTTTTCGCGCATGCGCCGGATTGAACTTTAAGGCTGGGCGTCTTTTGTCTTGCCTGGTGTTGGAGTCTCGACGGCGTCGGCGCGCGAGATGACCGGACCACGCAAGAGCTTTAGACAGATACTCGCGCATCGCTCATTTGCCTGACATATAGAGACTTGGATTCAGGCTGGTAACCCGGGTCCTTCGTTGTTATCGGTGAGCGCTTCGCTTACGAATCTGCTTTCAGTGAATTATTTCGTCGCCCTCATACTATAAGCTCGTAAGCTCTTGCGGTTTGGTTAGGACGCTTCATTAAGGTGGGAGAATATTCGATCAGTTGCCGCAAGATTTAATCGCCGACTGCGAAAGACCACGCGTAGGTGTGGCCGGCGGCGGTGATCGACACGCTGTAACGCTCACCACTCGTGAGCGGAGCGCGCGGAATCAATATTACGGCGCCGCTACCCTTAAGGCCTTGCCGCGCCCAGTTTTGCGTTGCCTGGCCTGGATTCGTGTACGTCGCGGCATCGAAGGCGCATTGCTCAAGCGCTGTCCCATCATGAGTAAACGAGTGCGCGGTGACTTGCACTGGAATCCACGCTCCAAGCTGGAGCGTTACTGGCAGGCCAGTCGGAGCAACGTACCCGGGGCAGCTTGTCAGCGGATCGGGCCATTCGCCAGCCTCGTAAATGGCCAGTGGAATAGTCGAATCGGGTGGCGGAAATTCGACCGGCTTGCCGTACGGATGTGCCGGACTCGGCGGCGACGGCAGATACAAACCTATGGCTTCGAATCCACTTTGCGTATAACTTCCGAGCCCTGCTTTCAGGACTTCGGGATTCAGGATGGCTAGCCGATGGAATGGCCCTTTCACCCAGTCATCAACCGCCTGCACGCCGGACACCAACACGTTGTCCCGTTCGGCAACGTCGCTGTTCTCCGCGGCTTTCAGTCCTGCGGGTGTGTAATACGGGGCATTCGGGTCTTCGGTGTGGGCGAACGGCAGAGAGCCTGTGCGAATTTCGTATTTGACCAGATAGCGGGAATGCAGAAAGTCGGCGTGGCTCAGAGTGGAATCTTCGATAATGGGAGAAAGTTTTGCCAGGCTGCGATAGTAGTTCACACGGCGCACCCAGAGCGGTTGGCTTTCCTCAGCGCGTTCTTTTTCGAGAGTCGCTATTGCCTCGCCGCGGCCTTGTTGAAGACCCGCCACTGCGGCAGATTCGCTACTGGAAGCCGCGGCCAATTTTCTAGACAGCGAGAGATTGATGAAGTGCTGAGTTACCGCAAACCCCGATGCGAAAATCACCAACAAGAGAGCAAGCGCGATCTTGGGAGAAATTCGTTTCCTGAGGTCGCGCGTCGTCGGAGATTCCAGAAAGACCCACCGCGCCGCCCCAAAGCGAAGCTCATCACCTCTGGCAATTCGAGTTGGGCCATTGACACTGCGACCATTGATGAACGTGCCGTTGGTCGACTCAAGATCGATTAGCCGATAGCGCCGGAAGCGTCGCTTTAGGATCGCGTGATGGCGCGAGACCGTGGGATCGGAAACAATCACGTCATTGTCGCCGGCATTCCCCACGGTGATTTTGCGCTTGAGCAATCGATGTTCGCGCGGCCCCGAAGCGCCGATCGCGGCGAGCCGCTGCCCGTCCGCTGCGTTGCTCCGCCGCTTCCTTTGTTGCGCCTGGAATTTTGAAAACATCGGGCTTTTCGCCTATTCGTGAGCAATAGTATCGTGCAAATCAACTAATCAGCAAGAATCATAACATACCATATCAGAGCGTAACTAAGCAGGTTAATTTACATAGACTTAGTGCCCGCCTCTCACGTTGCGACCC
>JBOHWJ010000292.1:0-11577 GCA_050736495.1 Binataceae bacterium (SeqCode)
GCGGGCTCGATCTCAGCCCCGTTAACGAGGTGCTCGTCGAAGAGTCTGTCATCGGTTGGAAGGAGTTCGAGCTGGAGGTCATGCGCGATCGGGCCGATAATGTCGTCATCGTCTGCTCGATCGAGAATTTTGATCCGATGGGCGTGCATACCGGCGATTCGATCACGGTCGCACCGGCCCAAACGCTCACCGATAAGGAATACCAGTTGATGCGCGATGCCGCGCTGCGCATCATCCGCGAGATCGGCGTCGACACGGGAGGTTCGAATATCCAGTTCGCGATCGACCCGGCTAGCGGCCGCATGGCCGTGATCGAAATGAATCCGCGCGTCTCACGCAGTTCGGCGCTGGCCTCCAAGGCAACCGGCTTTCCCATCGCGAAAATCGCCGCGCGGCTCGCGATCGGCTACCGCCTCGACGAAATTGCCAACGACATCACGCGTATGACGCCGGCCTGTTTCGAGCCGACCATCGATTACGTCGTCACCAAGATTCCGCGCTTTACCTTCGAGAAATTCCGCGGCGCCGTCGACGAACTGGGTCCGCAGATGAAATCGGTGGGCGAGGCGATGGCGATGGGGCGCACCTTCAAGGAATCCTTGCAAAAGGCGCTGCGCTCGCTCGAAATCGGATCGTACGGACTCGAAAGCCGCGTCATCGGAATGACGCCGGAGGCCGCGCGTGCAACCATCCGCGCACGCCTCGCGGTCGCCAACAGCGCCCGCATCTACTACCTCGCCGACGCGCTTCGCCTCGGCATGGCGACGGCTGAGATTCATCGCCTCACCAAAATCGATCCGTGGTTTATCGATTCGATCGCCGAAATCGTCGCGGCGGAATCGCGCATCGCGATGGAGCCGCTCGGGCCCGACCTGCTGCGCGAGGCCAAGTCGATGGGCTTCTCCGATCACCGTATCGCTGAGCTCAAGGGCACCGACGAAGCGTCGGTGGCCAGGCGGCGCATCGCCTTCGACGTTCGCCCGGTATACAAAACGGTCGATACCTGCGGCGCCGAGTTCGAAGCCTTCACGCCCTACCTTTATTCGACCTACGAAGGCGAGGACGAGGCCAATCCCGACCAGCGCCCCAAAGTCATGATTCTCGGCGGCGGCCCCAACCGCATTGGGCAGGGCATCGAATTCGACTACTGCTGCGTGCACGCAAGTCTCGCGCTCAAGCAGGACGGATTCGAGACCATCATGGTCAACTGCAATCCCGAGACGGTCTCGACCGATTATGACATTTCCGATCGCCTCTACTTTGAGCCGCTCACCCTTGAGGACGTGCTCGCGATCGTCGAGCGTGAAAAGCCCGCCGGAGTGATCGTCCAGTTCGGCGGCCAGACGCCGCTCAAACTCGCAGTGCCGCTTGAGCGCGCGGGTGTGCCGATTCTCGGCACTCCGCCCGACGCTATCGACCGCGCCGAGGATCGTGAACGCTTCAACCAGATGGTCGAGAAGCTTGGCTTGCGTCAACCTGTCGGCGTGCTGGCGCATAACGCCGCCGAGGCGATAAACGGCGCCGCGCAGGTCGGCTACCCGGTGCTGATTCGGCCATCATATGTGCTCGGCGGCCGCGCGATGGAGGTCGTCGCCGACGAACCTGCCCTGCGCCGTTATCTCGAACAGGCTCTGCAAGCGTCGGAGCAACGCCCGCTGCTCATCGACCGTTACCTCGACGGCGCCATCGAAGTCGATGTCGACGCCATCGCGGACGGTGAGACCGTCGTCATCGGTGGCATCATGGAGCACGTCGAGCACGCCGGCATCCATTCGGGCGACAGCGCCTGCGTGCTGCCGCCGCGCACGCTCAGCCGCGAACTTCAGGCCAAATTGACCGATCAGACCAGGACGCTCGCGCGCGAACTCGGCGTGGTCGGCCTGATCAACATCCAGTATGCGATTTATCACGGCGACGTTTACATCCTTGAGGTTAATCCGCGCGCTTCGCGCACCATCCCGTTCGTCAGCAAGACCATCGGCGTGCCATTGGCCAAGCTCGCCGCGCGTGTGATGGCGGGCAAAAAGCTCGCCGAACTCGGCTTTACCTCCGAGCGCGTGCCGAAGCATGTCGCGGTCAAGGAGTCCGTGTTTCCGTTCGCGCGCTTCCCTGGCGTCGACACCATTCTCGGCCCCGAAATGAAATCGACCGGTGAGGTGATGGGTATTGATATATCCTTCGCCGCGGCCTTCGCCAAAGCCGAACTCGCCGCGTCGACCGACCTGCCGGTGGCCGGCCGCGTGTTTATCAGCGTGCGCGACGCCGACAAGCCGTTGCTCGAACCGATCGCGCACGGACTCGCCGCGATGGGTTTCGAGATGGCCGCGACCGCCGGGACCGCCCGCCATCTGGACCGCCTCGGCATAAAATGCGCCGTCATTAACAAGGTCATCCAAGGCAGTCCGCACGTGGTCGACCTGATACGCGAAGGCGGCATCGCGATGGTAATCAATACGCCGGACGAGGAGGGTGCGGCCGACTCGTTTTCCATACGGCGCACCGCGCTCGAGATGCGCTTGCCGTTCTTCACGACGATGGCTGGGGCGTTCGCCGCGGTCGAAGCCATCGCCTCGTTGAAGAAGGATGCGTCCGGCGTGCGCTCGTTACAAAGCTACCACGGCAATTTCTGAAAGCGCGTCGCAATTTCACGCGCGCTGCGCAAGACTCATGGCAAATCGGCAACGCGACCCCTCGCGAGACAATCAAGGGGCGCCTGCGCCGGCCCGGCGCGCCGCACCGCCGCCGTTGCAAACGGCTGTCTCATCGGCATTGGATGTTGATGTGGCAAATCTGAAAGGCATCGGACCAAAGCGCGCGCTAGCGTTGCGCAATCGCGCTATCGTTACATATCGCGATGCGTTGATGCACTTGCCATATCGCTACATCGATTTGCGCCAGCGCCACGGAATCGCCGAACTCGCACGCGGCGATATGGCCGTGGTCACCGGCACCCTCAGTGCGGTCTCGCAACGGCCGATGCGCAACTCCCGCTGGCGCCAAATCGCGACGGCGACGCTTGCCGATTCCGCTGGCGGTCGACTGCGCGTCGTCTGGTTCAACCTGCCCAGCTATGCGCGCTTTCCGTCCGGCGAGCAGGTCCTGCTCTACGGGCGTGTCACGGCCGGGACCGACGGCAAGCTCGAAATCATTCATCCCGAGCTGCATCGGCTTAGGGATGGGGAGGCGCCAGCGATTCGCGCGGTCTACAGCCTGCCGCTCACGATCAACCGAAGCGTATTCGCGCTTATCATCTCCGAGGCCCTGAAGCGCCTCGACGCTGGCGAGTTGGGTTCGATGCCGGAGTCAGTACGGACAAGCGCCGCCGTGCAACCGATCGCGGACGCCCTTCGCTACCTTCATCGACCGCCCACCGACGCCGATATCGAAGCGCTGGAGTACGGGGATACCGCCGCGCATCGCGCACTCGCACTGGACGAGATGTTCGCGTTTCAACTCGCGCTATGCCGCGAGCGCGCGCGTTTCAAGCGCCGCGCCGGCGCCGCGCTGAACAACGCCGCGGCGCTTACCACGGACTTCATGGCGGGGCTGCCGTTCACGCCGACCCGCGCGCAATTGTCCGCCATCGAAGAAATTGGAGCTGCTTTGGCCGAGCCGATGCAGATGAACCGGCTGCTCATCGGCGACGTCGGCAGCGGCAAGACCATGGTGGCGTTCTGGGCGGCGTTGCGAGCGGTCGAATCGGGTTACCAGGCCGCCATGATGGCGCCGACCGAACTGCTCGCCGAACAGCATCATGCGAGCTTCCAGCGATTGTGCGGACGGCTCGGTGTGCGCAGTGCGATGCTGACGGGGCAGGTCACTGGCGCCGCGCGCGGGCGCCTGATGCGGCTGCTCGAAAATGGCGGCGTCGAAATCGTTTTCGGCACCCAGGCGCTGATCCAGGAGCAGGTGCGGATGCGCCGGCTTGGTCTTGCGATCATCGACGAACAGCATCGTTTTGGCGTGTTCGACCGCGCGCGGCTGATGGCGCTGGGCGCGGAGGTCAACGTCATGCTGATGACGGCGACGCCGATTCCACGCAGCCTCGCGCTCACCCTGTTCCGCAATCTCGAGGTTTCGTCGCTCGACGAGATGCCGCCGGGACGAACGCCGGTTGCAACCGCGATTTTCGCCGAAGCCGCGCTCAGCGAAGTGGATGCGCTGGTGCGCGAGGAATTGCGCAAGGGCAATCGCGCCTATTACGTCGTGCCGCTGATTGATGGCGAGGAGGAGGACCTGGATTCAGTCGCCGCGATGGCGAAGCGGCTGGGGCGGGGTGCACTCACTGATTTTCGCATCGGGACGCTGCACGGCCGCATGCGCCCAGCCGAAAAGGATCGCGTGATGCGCGAGTTCCGCGACGGCGCGGTTGATGTGCTGGTGTCGACCACCGTGGTCGAAGTCGGTATCGACGTGCCCGCGGCGACCGTGATTGTAGTGATGGCGGCGGAGCGCTACGGCCTTGCGCAACTGCATCAGTTGCGCGGCCGGGTGGGGCGGGGCGCCGCCGCCTCGCGCTGTTGCCTTGTGGTGTCCGGCGAAAGCGACGCGCGCGTGCGCGACCGTCTCGGAGTATTGGCGCGCAGTCAGAACGGGGCGGAGGTCGCGCACGCGGATTTGCGTCTGCGCGGCCCCGGCGATCTGCTGGGTACGCGTCAAACCGGCGCTCTGCCGCTTCGCTTCGCGCGCTTTATCCGCGACTTTGCGCTGATCGATCGCGCCGGCGACCTGGCCGAGCAATGGTTGCGGCACGACCCTGGCTTGGAGCGGCCTGAGTCGGCGGCGGTACGCGTGGCCATCGCGCGGATGCTCGATTTGGGATTCAGCCTTGGCGACGTCGGCTAGCGACTGGACCTTTACGAGACGGCCGCGGGATTTTTAGCCTGCCGTCAGAGCCTGATAAGGTGTTGCCGGTGGCCTTTCGACGGGGAACGCCCTCTGGCAGGGTGTTGAGAAACCCAAAAACACTAAAATGAATCGTCGTACGCTCTCAACACGTTGCGCGGAACCGGAATGCATTCCCAAACTTCTCTCCCGCCGCGGGAGAGATAAGAGTGAGGGCGCAGGCGGTTGCAATAATTTTTTAACACCCTGCTCGGACAGGCGCGGATAATCCGGATGGCGGCGAAGGCGAGAGGCAATGGCACCAGGAGTCCCGCGCGATGGCGGCGGGAAATCTCCGCCGGAGGATTGATCTGGCGGCGGCGCGATCACGACCGCGCGATCGAAGTCGTATTGGTCCGCCCGGCCGGCCGCGACACCTGGGTGCTGCCCAAGGGGCACGTCGAACCGGGCGAGGGCGTAATCGAGGCCGCGCTCAGGGAGGCTTCCGAGGAAAGCGGACTCGAGGTCGCCGCCGGAGAGCCATTGGGCGAGGTTTCGTACGTCTACTCGTGGCGCGATCACCCTGACGAGACGCCGGTCAAAATCTACAAGCGCGTACATTTTTTCCTGATGGAATGCCGCGGCGGCGACCCCTCCGCGCATGACGCGGAAATCGACGAAGTCGCCTGGATGGGACTGGATGAAGCGTTGGCACGCGCGAGCCATCGCAGCGAGCGCGGCCTCATCCAGAAGGCGCGCGACCTGCTCTTCGCGCTTGACCCCTAACCTGCGAGTGCGGCCGCCTCGTGATGGGCGGGAACAGCGGTGCGAATCGGTAACGACGGCGCCGCCGGCATCACGCGCGTAATAGTGCTGGCTTTCCACACGGCGGGCGCGAGCTGGGCGAATTGGCCGGCGCCGGGACCAATCGCGATCAGCACCGCGCTCGCATGGCAATCGACCTGATGCAAATTGTTCTCACCGCGCAGATGGTCGAGCAGGTCGCCGTAAACCTCGCTGAATTCCTGGGCGGAACGTTCGTCGCGAAACGCAATCAGCCATAACACCGTCAGGGCGTCACCCTTCCTGAGCACGATTATGCGATCGCCTGCCCATCGGCGCACCAGCTCGAGCGCCGGCGCTTCTCTGCCGAGTGAGCGCTGTAAAATCACCTTGATCAGAAACGCGCCGTAGGTGTCGTCGTCGGACTTGGTCCAGCCTTTGAGCACCCCCTGGTAGCCGCTAAGGTCGATTTTCGCCGGCGGGGTGAAGCGGTCGAAGTAAAGCTCCGGCTCCATGATCTGCAGACTCGACCGGGGCGGATTGTGATAGATGGCGTTGATCGCGGCCCAACCGCCGCGCCGATAGGCCTCCGCCACGAAACGCGTGCCCTCCGCGTACTGGAACAACATTGGCGCGCTGAGACCAATCGGCACGTCCTCGGACTGCGCATTGAACGCCCGCGGCAGGTCGGCCAGGTGCGACACCACGGTGTCAATTGTGGCGGCGTCAAGATTGCCGGCCACGTAGCCGAACCCCGCCAGCGTCGCGTCGCCCTCGGCCACCGACTTGAGCGCCAGTGTGCGGTCGTCGTTATCGTTGACCTTGTCGAGCATCTTCTCGATCTGGAAATGCTGATCCTGCAACGCATGAGTGAGTTCGTGCGCGAGCAGCATCTCGCCAACGACGTCGCGGCGATTCACGAATTCGGCGGCGCTGTTCCAAAAGCCGAGATCGACGTTGCCCTGGACCAGCACCATCTCCTTGCCATGCGGATCGTAGAAGCCGGCAATTTGCTCGCGCAGGAGCCTGAGCGCTTCGGCCTTGAGGTCCATCGCGGGCGGATACAGCCCGACCATCGAGCCGGTCTCGCCACCTGTCCGCAACTCGGCGTCAGTGTGATCGCGCGCGATCTCCTTGATGAGCATCTGCTGGGCCTGATCGCGTGTTCGCACTATCAGCGGGACCTTGGCGGTAAAGTCGAGCCCGCGCAGTTTCTGGATGCCAGTCTCGACTTGGTCGGCGCGCGACTGGTCGACGGCGCCGCCCTGCACGATGGAGTAGGCGCAACCGGCGGCCGCGATTGCAAGCGACAACGCGAGCATCGGTGTCAGCCCGCGCGCGCCGTCGCGTGCGGTCCTCAGCAGCGTCTTGAGCGTCATCGGAAATCCACGGCGGTCACGATCTTTCATCGACGCGCGAGCGGCTTGAGCAAACCCGGGTCCGGACAACGGTTCATATACGGTGCGGTCGCCTCGTCCAAAGCCGCGATTTTGATTTCGTCTCCCGTCCGTGCACGATAAGTTGCCCGGCGCATACTGGCAAGCGAAAAAACATCCGCTTCGATATGCGCAGCCGCATAAAGGCCTAACACGCCTGCGAAACCCGCGCGGCCAGCCACACTACCACGCCAAAAGGCCCGCCGCGCCTATTCCTGAACGATTACGACCGCCAGACCGAAATGCGCCGCGCTGTGGGCCCGCTGCTCGGCCTCGCGATAAGTCTCGAAGGCGCCCATGCGCACGCGGTAATAGCGGTCCACGCCGGCCGCCACCGGATCGACGCTGACGTTATTGTAATGGACGGCGAGACGTTCGCGCAGACGCTCGGCGTTAGCCGGTTCCGTAAATGATCCGACCTGCACGAAGTAGACTTCATGCCCGACCAACCCGGCGCCGCCCGGCGGCGTACTCAACACGTGCATCCGCACCCGCGCCGTTCCCGGCCCGAGCATCCCGAGCATGCGCGCGGCCTTATGCGAAAGGTCGATTGCGCGGCCCCTCACGTACGGGCCATGGTCGTTGATACGCACTTCGACCGCCCGATGGTTGGCGAGGTTGGTCACCATCAGGTATGTGCCGAGCGGAAATATGTTCGACGCGGCGGTGAGATCTTCCTGGTCGTAGATTTCACCATTGGAGGTGTGATGGCCGTTGAAGCCCGGGCCGTACCACGAGGCGATGCCGACCAGGGTTCCATGCGGCGCGATCGCCTGCGCCGGCAGCGCAGGAAAGGGCGGCTGACTGGCGGAACAGGCGGCCAGCGCGGCGCTCAGCACGAGTGTCGCGCACAAGCTGAGGCCGAAGCGATATCCGCCCACTCCATTCACCGCCGCATCCACCGCACGCGATTATAAGTCGTGTGCAAGCGCTGATGAAGCCGGGACGGTGCATTTTCACGCAGCCCTGTGAATCGATTCGGCGCGCGGCGTTTCGGGCGTCGCGCACGCGCATGGTAGATTCGTAGCGTATAGCGCCGGCACGGTGTTGAGAGACGCGGAAAAGCCAAAACGCCGCAGTCTACAATCTCAGCACCTGCGCAAAAACTTTGCGGGACTTCTCTCCCGCCTCGGGAGAGACAAGAATGAGGGCGCAGGCTGTCGAAATCACCTTTTCAGCATCCTGTCACGGCTCATCATGTTACGAACGCGAGAGGACTTGGAAGAAATCGAGGAGCGCACGCTCGCGCCCTATGCGATGCGCGCGCACGACAGCCGTGGCCGGCGCTTTGCCGAACCCCCTCATCCGATGCGCACCTCCTTCCAGCGCGACCGCGACCGTATCATTCACTCCGCCGCCTTTCGCCGCCTCGAATATAAGACCCAGGTCTTCGTCAATCACGAAGGCGATTACTACCGCACACGTCTGACCCATACGATGGAAGCGGCGCAAATCACCCGCACCATCACGCGCGCCCTCGCCCTCAACCGCGATCTTGCCGAGGCGGTGGCGCTCGCCCACGACCTCGGCCATACGCCCTTCGGCCATGCCGGCGAGCGCGTGCTCAACGAACTGATGCGTCCGTATGGCGGTTTCGATCACAATGCGCAAAGTCTGCGCACCGTCGATTGGATCGAAGTGCGCTATCCGGATTTCCGCGGGCTCAACCTCAGTTTCGAGGTGCGCGAGGGCATCATCAAGCATTCCGGCTTCGCGCATCGTCCGGCCGCCGTGGAATTCGACGCCAGGCTTTTTCCATGTCTCGAAGCGCAGATCGTCGACCTCGCCGACGAAATCGCCTATCTCGCCCACGACGTTGACGACGGCCTCAAGGCGCAGATGCTGACGATGGCCGACCTCAACCGGACCCGCTTGTTCCGCGACGCCTGGGCGGCAGCCAACGGCGCTCATCCCGGTATGGACGAACGCGTCGCGCGCTACCAGACCGTCATTCGCATGATCGACGTGATGGTCACCGACCTCGTGCACAACATCGACGCCGACCTCGGCCGCGGGCACATCGACAGCGTCGACGCGGTGCGCCGCGCGAGCCGCGCGTTGGTGAGCTTCAGTGCTGGAGTTGGCGAGCAGGTCGCCGAGATGAAAGAGCTCATGCGCGACCGGCTATATCGTCATTATCGTGTGAGCCGCATGACCGAGAAGGCGGGCAGGGTGCTCGCCCGGCTGTTCGAAACCTACATGAGCGAGCCGCGCCAGATTCCAGAGCATGTGCTGGCGCGCGTCGAGCGCGACGGCGAGCCGATCGCGCGCGTGGTTGCGGACTATATCGCCGGGATGACCGACCGCTTTGCCTTCGACGAATACCGCAAACTTTTTGACCCCGACGAGAGGGTGTGAGTGCGGGGGAGCCGCCATCGCTCGTGAGGCGGATTCGCCAGCAGCGCGTCCTCGTCATCCTGCGTGACGATCATATCGGAGATCCGATCGGCGCGATCTTTCTCGATCCATCGGCGGCTAACGAGGATTCGATTATGGCGCGCCTGACCGAATATCTCGGAGCGCGCGTGCGTATCGTGCGCGCCGAGATCGCCGCCGATCGCGCCGAAGTCCGGGTGGAAATTCAAGCGTTTGTTGAGGAAGCTAACCGGCTCGCGGCGGTCGCCGCCGATCTTCGCGACAAGGGCGCGCGCCGCAACGCCACCGCATTATTTCAACAAGTACTTGAACTCGACCCGTTGAATTCACGCGCCGCTACAGGCCTCGGCATGCTGCTCGCAGACCGTGAAGATTATGGCGCCGCGCTAACCATGCTGCGCCGCGCGCGTGAGACCGGCGGCGACACCGCCGACCTGCTGCATGCGCTTGGCCGTGCATGCCTGAAGCTGGAACGTACTGCCAGCGCGATCGTTTATCTCGAGAGTGCTTTCGCGCTCGATCCCGCCAACTTCGGTGTGCGGCGGACGCTGAACGAGTTGGGGCGCAAGCCCAAGGCACCGTCGCGCGCACGGATGGGGCAGGATCCCGAAAGGGTCCGCCGCAAGCCGTAGTAGTGTTGGTTCGCGCGTGCGGTTATGCGCACGACGCGGCGTCCGCCTGAATTGCGGCGATTCAAGTTCGCATAAGAAACATTATGTAAACTAAAGGGGGGATTATGCGGCAGTTGACTACCGCGACGGATTCTGCTAGATTCCAAGCATGGCCAGTTACAAAGAGACCGAACCGAAGTTCGTCCGCCAGATGACTTTGAGTCAGTTTGATCGGCTCTTTCCCGATGAGCCGTCATGCTGGACCTACCTACTTTTGCGGCGCTGGCCCGATGGCCCGCACTGTCCGCGTTGTGACAACACTAAGGTCTACGAAAGCACTGCGCGGCCATGGCATTGGCAGTGTAAGAAGTGTGGCAAAGACAATCGCTCGCCCTATCGCTTTTCGCTCAAGACGAAGACTATTTTTGAGGAAACCAAGCTTCCGTTGCGCTCGTGGTTCAAGGTGCTCCATCTGATGCTTACGTCGAAAAAGGGGATCAGCGCACTTCAGATTCATCGTATGCTCGGCACTGGCTCTTACCGCTCAGCTTGGTATATGTGCATGCGCTTGCGTGCGGGAATGAACGATCCGCAATTCCGCCAGCTTATGGGCATCGTAGAAGTTGATGAAACTTACATCGGCGGCAAAGACAAAAATCGGCACTGGAACAAAAAGAGCGCTCAGCGCCGCAAGGCCGATCCGCGCGGGCCGCTAGATGAGAAGATTGGCTATGGCAAAATTGGCGTAATCGGTGCGATTGAACGCAAGGGTAACGTTGTCTGCCATGTGATCGGACAGGCGAACGCGCTAACTCTAGCTGGTTTCGTCCGCCATGCTGTTAGCGATAAGGTCTCGCTGGTCGCGACTGATGATAACCAAGCCTACAACTACATTTCGCGCGACATCCGCCATGAAGCGGTCAATCACAGTGCGGGCGAATACGTGCGCGGTGAGATCCACACCAACAATATCGAAAGCTTTTGGGCGCTGCTCAAGCGCGGGATAGTCGGCACATATCACAATGTCAGCAAGGATTATCTGCCGCTTTATCTGGCGGAGTTCCAATTCCGCTACAATAACCGCAATAATCCCGACATCTTTGGCTTAGCGATAGCAGGGTGCTGAAGCGCGGTAACTGGCGGGCGCTTCAGAGCAAGCCGAAGCGCGCCAGCAAACCGATTCAATTAAAGCTGTTTAGAATCCCGAAAGCTTAAAAGATTGGTCAAACGAACATTGTTGTCCGTTACTTAAGCATGCTTCGAGGGTTACTTTAGCTTCAGTGCTTTTTTTGAGTTTGTGTTGGTGATCGTCGTCCAATGAAATGTGGAAGTGGAGATAACCTCGTCGGAATTCAGCATGGGAAATTACAGAATCGTCCACAGCCAAGTCACGTTCAGAGTAGTTTTTGCGATGAACGTACCAACTGTCGTCATCTTCGTATTGTAATGAACCTTCAATGGGTAAAAATCTGTCGGGTTTTATTAACACCCGAGAATGATTGAATTTCACGCGGATGCGCCATTTATAAATAGAAATTGCCTCTCCT
>JBOHWJ010000293.1:0-4866 GCA_050736495.1 Binataceae bacterium (SeqCode)
TTATATGAAGGTGCCGGCGAGCACGCTGGTGCCGCTGCCCGATGGCCTTTCATTCGAGACCGGCGCGGCAATCTCGTGCGGAACGGGGACGGCCTACGGCGCGCTGCGCCGCTTGCGTATTTCGGGGCGCGACACGATCGCGATGGTCGGGCAGGGCCCAGTAGGATTGTCGGCTACACAATTTGCGGTCGCGATGGGCGCGCGTGTAATCGCCTTGGACGTAAGCCCCGAACGCTTGCTGCTGGCCAAGCGTTTCGGCGCCGAGGTCACTATCGACGCCAGCGGCAAGGATCCGGTCGGCGCGATCAAGGATCTGACGCACGGCCTTGGCGCCGACTTTACGCTCGATACCTCGGGCAGACCCGAGGGGCGCGCATTGGCGGTGCGCGGCACCCGCGCATGGGGCACCACCTGCTTCGTCGGCGAAGGCGGTAACGTCACCATCGACGTAAGCCCCGACATGCTCCGCAAGCAGCTTACGATCATTGCTTCGTGGACTTTCTCGACCATCGGCCAGGCCGAATGCGCTCAGTTTGTCGCCGACCGTAAAATTCCAGTGGACGATCTTTTCACGCATCGCTGGACGCTCGATAAGGCGGAGGAAGCCTACCGCCTGTTCGATACGCAGACGACCGGGAAGGGCGTGTTCCTGATGTAGCCGGGTTCGCGGCGGCGTTTCTTCGGCAAGGATGGCGCGATGGCATCGCAGTTTCTGACGCTGCACGAGTTGGTCAAGAAGTCGCGACACCTTAATCACGACAACTGGGATTATCTCGTCGGCGGCGCCGAGACCGAGACGACGCTGCGGCGCAATCGGCTCGCGCTCGATTCCATCGCCTTTCGGCCGCGCGCGTGCTGCGCGACGTGAGCCACGTCGATTCTGGTTGGGATGGGACGCATGGAATGCGTTCGGTCAGCGGCCGGCGGAGAGGCGGGCATGGTGCCTATGCTCGAAATAGTCGAGCATGAGATTATAACCTGCCTCGCCCTGCTGGGCGCCAGCGGCTGGCCGGAGCTCGACGGTTCGTATCTGCATCCGGCGCCCGCGGTTGGCGTGGCGCATACGCTCGGAGCGTTTCCATTGCTTACGCTCGATGAAAAATCCTTCTATTGAGCCGCGGCTTGAAACTGTTACCAGTGAGACATCCGGGATGATCGTCGGTGAACGGATGATCGGCATGGGCGTCGGTGCGGAGGGGCTGGCCATTTGATTCCGGATGAGCGGAGGGAGTTGAGAAAATGCATTGGAGTGAGCGGCGTGAGCGGTTCCGCGCGGTCCTGGGCGGCCAGCGATGCGTTCATCCGGCGTCGGTATTCGACGCGATTTCGGCGCGTATTGCCGAGGATCTTGGTTTCGAACTCGGCATGCTCGCCGGTTCGATCGCCTCCCTGGCGGTTCTCGGCGCACCCGATCTCACCGTGCTTTCACTCACCGAATTCGCCGAACAGGCCTATCGCATCGCGCGCGCGGGCAACTTGCCGCTGCTGGTGGACGCCGACCACGGCTTCGGCAACGCCCTCAACGTCAGCGCACCGTGGAAGAACTCGAAACCGCGGGCGTTGCCGCGCTGACCATCGAGGACACCGAACTTCCCCAAGCCTTCGGCGCGAGCCGCGAGGTCAGGCTTATCTCGATCGATGAAGGTATCGGCAAAATGAAGGCGGCGCTTGCCGGACGGCAGGACCCGCGCCTGGTGATCGTCGGACGCAGTAGCGCGCCGCGCTTCACCACCATGGCGGACGCGATCGCGCGCGTGCGATGCTACGAAGCGGCGGGTGTCGACGCCGTCTTTCTGGTTGGGATACGCACCCGCGAACAGATGGAGGCGATAGCCGCGGCGACCCACCTGCCAATCATGCTCGGCGGCGCGGGTGCGGAGTTGAACGACCTCGACTATCTCAGCGCCAAGGGCGTGCGGGTAAGCTTACAGGGGCATCAACCATTCATGGCTGCGGTGCGCGCGGTGCATGACACCTTGAAGGCGTTGCGCACAGGCACGCCGGCGGCGAAACTTGCCAATATCGCCACGCCGGACCTGATGAAACAGATCAGCCGCGACCACGACTACACCGAGTGGATCGACAGCTTCCTTGGCGGTCCGTCAAGCCGCCCCAGTTCCTATCCGCCGCGGCGGGGATGATGAACCGCCGTTGCAAGTGGGCAGAGGCATTGCGGCCTTAGCGAGTTTTTTGGTGAGCCGTCTGGGACTTGAACCCAGGACCCTCTGATTAAAAGACCAAACTCACCCATAACTCTCACCAATTCAACCCGACAAAATCCAACAAAATCAAGCCATTTGAACGTTCCATCTTGGTTCCTTTTGGAGCCAGTTGGAAACAATTCTCGGACAGCAATCGGACAAAAATTCGATCGCCAAACCGACCCACGTAGCGGGCGGTTGGGAGGAGTGTACGCGCTATGGGTGCGAACCTCTATGTCGAAGCGCGTCGGGAATGGGATGAGCGCTACGCCGATCTCGTTCTTGGCAAACGCAACTGGCAGATAGCCGCCGGCGGCTTGCTCGCCCTCAGCCTGATTCTCGCGAGCGGCATCGTCTGGCTAACAACCCGGAGCCGCTACATTCCATACGTCGTCGAAGTCGACAAGCTCGGCTACGCGCTCACCGTTCCGCAGCCTCTGACTCCCACTTCAGTTCCTGACGTAACTGCCAGGATGCAGCGCTACGAAGTGGCTGCGTTTATCCGCAACGCGCGCGCGGTAAGCAGCGATCCCCAGGTCAATCAGCAGATGCTCAATTCGCTGCTCGCGCATGCGCACGGCGCGGCGGACAGATTTCTGGACGCGTATTACCACTCCGACAACTTCGCACATAATCCGTTCAAGATCGCCGAGAAGCAAACCATCTCGATCCAGATCGATTCGATCCTTCAACTCTCGCCGCAGAGCTACCAGGTCCGCTGGACCGAGGTGCAGCGCGATCTGAATGGGGTCGCGCTCGGCTCACCGGCGCATTGGGAAGCGGTGCTGCAAACCCGGATCGTTCCACCCAATTCGGACAACGCGATCCTGAGCAATCCGCTCGGCTTTTACGTGACGCAAATTAGCTGGACCGAGCAGCAGGGCTGAAGGGAGAAAACGCGATGAAAGCGATCATATCGGCAACCACCATCGCACTGGCGTTGACGCTCAGCGCGTGTGCGACGCAGCAGCCAGCCGCGCCACCGCCATTGAAGATCGTAACCGAAGCCGCGCCGAAGCCCGAGGCGACACCGCCGTCGCCGACCAGCGCGCAACTTCTTGCCCAGCAGCCACCCGAGGTTCAGCAGGCTATCAACCAGCATCAGCAGGACGGCAAGTGGCCGGTGTACAAGACGCCGGAACTGATCCTCTACCCATACGGCCAAGGACCCGAGCCGATCATCGACTGCGAGCCGCTGCGCACCACCGACATTCAGCTTCAGCCGGGCGAGACCATCACAGACGTGGCCATGGGTGACACCGAGCGCTGGATGGCCACGCCGGCGGCGTCCGGCGATCCGCGCAATCCGGTTCCGCATCTGGCGGTAAAGCCGCAGGCTCCCGGAATCGAAACCAACCTGACGATCTACACGACCAAGCACATCTACCACATGCTGCTGCGCTCGCGCGGAAGCCGCGCGATGCAAGAGGTTGAGTTCTACTACCCCGACGAGCTGCTCACCGCGATGAAAGAGGCGGATTCGGCGGCGATGAAGGCGAAGCAGGAAACGGTCGATCAGCCGGATGATTCCGACAACGTCGTGAAGGTCGCGAACGTCGATCCGGCGCAACTCAACTTCGCGTACACGGTCGCCGGCGCAAGCGTCGCCTGGAAGCCGATTCGCGCCTTCAATGACGGCGCGCACGTCTACATCCAGATGCCCGCCGGGATGAAGACCAGCGAGGCTCCAGCGCTGCTCATCAACGCCGGCAGCGGAACCCAAATGGTCAACTACCGGGTCGATGGCAACTACTACGTCGTCGATCGGCTTTTTACCGACGCGATACTGGTCTCCGGAGTCGGCCGCGACCAGGACCGCGTGACCATCAGTTACACGGGCGGAACGAGGTGACGGCGATGGCGAGCGCGGACCCTATTAACGAGCAGGAAGAACAGGAGCAGGAGCATCCCGGCGGTGGCCGTTTTAACCGGCTGCTCGGGATCGTTTTCATCGCCGTGGCGATGATTGGCGGAGTGGCAATCGCGCTGGGCGTGCAGTCGTCCGGGACAGGCTCCGATGCCGCCGTTCAGAAGGCGCTCGACGATCCCGGCGCGGCGGCGCGGGACCGCGGCGAAGTCGAAGACCTCGCGGCGCATGGAGCGGAACATCATTCCACGCCGAGTTACGTCGCGACACCGGCGGTCATCGCGAGTGTTCAGAGGCCTGTCCAGCCCGGCGCTCCGAAGCCCCCGAGCCGTTACGCGCAATGGGCGGCGGACAAGTACATGAAGGCGCTCGAAGCGCCTGAAATGGTCACCGCCTTTCATGGCGGGCAGACGCTGGAAATCGCGAGCGCCAAAGGCCAGCCGGGCGGCAGCTTCGATTCTAATTCTTCGACCGATCCGACCGTGACGCTCCACCCGCCCGTATCGCCTTACACGGTGATGGCGGGCAGCGTGATCCCGGCAGTCCTGGTCAGCGGTATCAACTCCGACCTGCCGGGACCGATTCTGGCGCAGGTAAGCCAGAGCGTCTTCGACAGCGCGACCGGCAAGTACCTGCTCGTTCCACAGGGCAGCCGGCTCATCGGCGCTTATCAGAACGCCTCGACATACGGGCAGCAGCGAGTCCGGATCGCGTGGCAGCGCCTTATTTTTCCGAACACGTCGAGCATGGATTTGCCACAGATGCCGGGGGCGGATCAGAGCGGCTTCGCGGGCTTCA
>JBOHWJ010000294.1:0-3046 GCA_050736495.1 Binataceae bacterium (SeqCode)
CGCCGCGCGTACTTAATTGACGAGGCCGCGCGGCCGGAACTTGTGTCGACTGAGCGTACATCAATTTTCCGGGATATCAGGCCCCGAAGGGGGGGCTTCTCCGGGAAATCCCGGCCAAACCGGAAAAGCGGTTTGAGGTCTTGGAGAGGGGTTCGATGAAGATTCTGATCACAGGGGGTGCGGGGTTCATAGGATGCAATGCGGCCAGCCGCTTTCTCAAGCGCGGTGACGAGGTGGTGGTGCTCGACAATCTCAGCCGCAACGGTGCGCGCAACAACCTTGAATGGCTGCGCGGGCAAGGGCGGCTCATTTTTCGCGACGTTGACATCCGCGACACCGCCCGTGTCGCCGCGCTCTTCCGCGAGCACGAGGATGTCGGCCTGGTGCTGCATCTCGCCGCCCAGGTCGCCGTCACCACTTCGGTTGCCGACCCGCGCCTTGATTTCGAAGTCAATGTCCTCGGCACGATCAACGTGCTCGAAGGCGCGCGGCTGGCCGGGATTGGCGCGCCCCTCATCTATTCGTCATCCAACAAAGTGTATGGCCAGTTGAACGACGTCGAAGTGGCGCAAACCAATGGTCATTGTTCCTTCATCCGCTTCCAGCATGGCATTTCCGAGGAGCGCAACCTCGATTTCCATTCGCCCTACGGATGCTCCAAGGGGGCGGCCGACTCATACGTTCGCGACTACCATCGCATATACGGCATGAACACCGTGGTGATGCGCCAGTCGTGCATTTACGGCCGCCGTCAGTTCGGGATGGAGGACCAGGGCTGGGTGGTATGGTTCATGATCGCGACCGAGTCCGGCCAGACTCTCACGATCTATGGCGATGGCCGCCAGGTGCGCGACGTGCTCCACGTCGACGACCTGATTGACGCCTTCGAGGCCGCCGCGCGCAATATCGGCGCCAGCGCCGGATCCGTCTACAACATCGGCGGTGGCCCCGACAACGCTATCTGCCTGCTCGACGTGGTCGGGTTTCTCGAACGGCAAAGCGGACGGCGCATCGTTTATCGCAAGGGCGATCAGCGTCCCGGCGATCAGCGCGTCTATATCAGCGACATCCGGCGCGCCCAGTGGGAACTCGGCTGGAGTCCGCGCATCGGCTGGGAGGCCGGACTCACCGACCTTTACCAATGGGTCTGGGATTGTGACGGGAATCCGCGATGATACCTCCGCCGCGTCCGCGCGTGCTCCAGATTGGGAAGTTCTACCCGCCCCACATGGGCGGAATCGAAACTCATTTACATGCGCTTTGCACCGAGCTCGGCAAGTCGGTCGCCATTCGCGTCATCGTCGCCAATGACAACCGGCGCCATGCCGAAGATATAGTGGACGGCGTCTCGGTCGCGCGCGTCGGCAGGTTTATCAATATAAGCTCGGCGCCGGTCTGTCCGCTGATGGTCCGGCGCATCCGCGCGAGCGCCGCCGACATCGTTCATCTTCACCTGCCGAATCCCGCCGCGATGCTGGCCTATCTGATGAGCGGACATCGGGGCCGGCTGGTCGTCACCTGGCATAGCGATATCGTGCGCCAGCGCATGATGCGGCGCGCGTTGCAGCCGTTCCAGCAGCGCCTGCTATGGCGTGCGGCCGCCTGTGTCGCGACCTCGCCCAACTACGTGGAGAGTTCGCCCGCACTGCGCGCGCATCGCGGGCAGATCCGCGTCATCCCCTACGGCATTCCGCTCGATCGCTTCGGCCGCCACGATTGCGCCGCGATCGCGGCCTTGCGCGCGCGCTACGGCAACCGCATCGTGCTGAGCGTCGGCCGCCTGATTTACTATAAAGGCTTCGAGTATCTCATCCGCGCGATGCGCGAGGTCGACGGCAACCTGCTGCTCATTGGCGGCGGTCCGCTGCAGCCGCGGCTCGAACGCGAGGCGCTGGCGCTCGGCGTGCGCGATCGCGTTTTCTTTCTCGGCGAGATCCAGAACCACGCGACCGCGCCCTATTATCATGCCGCCGACGTTTTTGTGCTGCCGTCAATCGCGCGCAGTGAAGCCTTCGGCATCGTGCAACTCGAAGCGATGGCGTGCGGCACGCCGGTGGTGAATACGCGTCTGGAGTCGGGCGTGCCCTACGTTTCGATCGACGGCGTGACCGGCCTCACGGTGACGCCGTGCGCGCCGGCGGCGCTTGCCGCGGCGATAAATCGCCTGCTCGGCGACGGGGCCCTGCGCTCGAGCTTTGGTGCCGCCGCCGCCCGCCGTGTGCGCGACGAGTTCAGTGTCGAAATCATGGCGCGGCGCATGCTCTCGCTCTATGGCGAGATTCTCGACGATGACATCGCCGTCGAGGCCGCCGCGCTCTGAAGCTGCCGCTCACCGCCAACTGCTAGCGGCCTTGCGCCTCCAGCAAACGCCCCAATGAGGCCGCGCGCTGACGCTGTGCGCCTCAACTGCCCAATGGCGCCGCGCTGGAATCCGGCGCCTGGCCGGAGGGCGTGGCGTCGTCGCAGGTCTTGCACTCGCCCGCCTTGATCATCTCGCACAGCTTCCGCGCGATAAACTTCCCCGCCAAATGATGCCCGGCCGCGTTCCAGTGTCCGAAGCCCATCGGCGTATTGCTGAATCCGTGCAGGAACACCTGATGCTCCTGCGCGTATTTCTGTAGCGCCGGCGCCAGCGTCAGCACGGCAAAGCCATCGCGTGCGCCCAGGGCCGCGATGCGCCGGTCGGGATAGAAGAGATCCGGGACGCCCAGATGTGCTTGGAAGTTCCTGACCACGGCCGGCTTCGGCCACACCTGTATTCCGGTATCCTCGGTAACCGCCAGGAACATTGCGCCGTGTTTGGCGACGTTGTCGTGGGTCTCGCCGATCAGACCTTCGGTCACCTGCCAGGCGTTTTGCCAAACCGGGTCGGCGGGCGGCTTGTAGATGTTGTAATTGATCGCACGTTCCCGCGGATGCCGCGGCGATGGCGTCATCACGGAGCCCGGCGACGGCCTCGGGCGAAAAAAGTTGGCGCCCAACGGCGACGGTCAGCACCATGAGCACCAGCGCGGGCAGCAGTCGTCGCGCACGTCGAATCCAGAAG
>JBOHWJ010000295.1:0-2539 GCA_050736495.1 Binataceae bacterium (SeqCode)
CAAGCGGAGAGCAACGCCGCCGCGACGGTGCCTGGCGCACCACCCGCCGGCGTGACGCCCGCCGGTGTCCCGCTCCCGCCGGGCTCGCCGCCACCTGGCGTTACTGTCGGGCGCGCGCTCAAGAGCCTCATGCCGGGACCGGTCTCGGGACCGCAGGCGCCCCAATATGGCCGCCTCGGCGCGGGTGGCGCACCCGAGCCAGGCAGCGGCGTCATCATCCCGAGCATCCAAGGGGTACCGAAGATTTTTATTCCGGATATTGGCGCGGTCGGCGACTTGACCTTCCAACAGAGTGACTTCCATAAGGGCGACCCGCGCTACGATCCCGCCGCCGACAAGTTCCTCGCGCGTGATACGCAACTGATTTTCTTCTCGCCGATCGATCCGTACACCAATGCGCAAATCTCGATCGACAAACCCTTCAACGGCCCCTTCAATATCGAGGAGGCCTACATCATCTTCAACAAGCTGCCCTACAATCTGTCGCTGCGCGCCGGCCAGTTCCGTCCGATGTTCGGCCTCATCAACGACACCGACACCTTCCAGCTTCCGATGGTGAATCGGCCCAACGCCGTCGCGAATTTTATCGGCGACGACGGATTCGTCGAGCCCGGCGTCAACCTGACCGGCTACATCCCCAACCCGTGGGAAGCCGATATCAAGGCCGACGTCGACCTGCTGAGCGGCGTCAACACCACCGCATTCAACCGTCACAACGGCCAGAATTTCGATTTCGCATACATGGGGACGATGATCTACTCGCGCGACTTTATGCGATCGGGTTTCCTCAATGCCGGCTTCAGCATGGCCGGCGGTCCGGGGCCAGGCGGCCAGAACTACCTCGAAGATCCGTTCGTGCGGATTCAGTACGCACCCGACCAACGCCACATCTGGACGTGGGATCTCGAAGGGATGCTCGACGAGGCCGAGGGCGTCGGCAATCACGGCGTCAAGCGCGGTTTCTATACGCTGCTCGATTACAATTTCCGGCTGCGATGGCATGCGGGCGCGTTGCTCGATATCGCCGACCGGCCCAACGTGGCCAACGGTACCACACTGGGATTCTCACCCATCCTGACCTACTTCGTGTCCGACAACACACGGCTGCGCCTTCAGTACACGCATACGACGCCGAGTGGCCCCGAGCGTGCGGCGAACCAACTCTTCATGCAGGCGACCTTTTCGTTGGGCAATCTCAAACCGTTGCACTAGGAACACTGATGCACAGGAAATCGCTTCCCCATTATCTCAATTGCCTGATAGGCGCGGTCTTTTTCGCCGCCGCCATTTCTGCGGCCGCGTTGACGCCGGCGACGGCACGCGCTGACGCGCCGCTCCGGGTCGTCACCACCACGACCGATCTCGCGGCGCTCGCGCAGGCGGTGGGCGGCGACCGCGTCGAAGCGCAGGCACTGGTGCCTGAAGGCTTCAATGCCGACCTCTACTCGCCGCGTCCGAGCGACCTCTTCAAGATCCACCAGGCACGGCTTTTCCTCCAGGTCGGGCTCGGCCTCGAGGATTGGGCGCGTGACCTCGTAAACGAGGCCAACAATTCAAACCTGGTCAAAGCGCAGGTCTCCTACCAGGTACCGCTGCTCGACATTCCCAAGGGCCACGTCGATTACAGCTTCGGCGACATCCATCCGTACGGTAATCCGCACTTCCAGCTAAACCCCGGCGACGGCCGCATCATGGCGCAGAATATTTTCAACGCGCTCGCCTACGTCGATCCGGCCGACAAGGCTTACTTCGCGCAAAATCTCGCGGCCTTCGACGCGCGCCTCGCCGCCGCAGAAAAAAAATGGGACGCCGAGATGGCCCCGTACAAGGGCCTCAAATTCATCCCGTATCACGAGTCGTGGGACTACTTCGCCGAAGCCTTCAACCTCGAGATTCCCGAGACCATCGAGGAGAAGCCGGGCTTCGTGCCCTCCCCAAAGCGCATTGAACAGGTAATCGGGGTGTGCAAGGCGGATCACGTCAAACTGATCGTGACCGAGCCCTACTACGATCAATCGGTCGCCAAACTAATCTCCAGTCAATGCGGCGTGCCGTATCTGAACCTTTATATCGACGTCGGCGGCACTACCCAGCAGAAGGATTACATCTCGATGATCGACTACATCGTGACGCAAGTCGCCAGCGCTTTGGGCGGCCATGCAAAGTGAACTGGTACGGGCGCGCGGTGTAACGCTCTGCTACGGCCGCCGCGTCATCCTGAAAAACCTCGACTTCGCGATCGAGCGCGGCGACTTCCTCGGCGTGATGGGCCCCAACGGTTCGGGCAAGACCACGCTGCTCAAGGCCCTGCTCGGCCTTATCAAGCCGCTGGAGGGAACCATCGAGCTGCTGCCCGCCGACGGCATCCCCGTGCGCATCGGCTACGTGCCGCAACGCGAACGGCTCGACCCGCACTTCCCGCTGTCGTCGCTGGAGGTCGCCGTGATGGGGCGCTTCGGCAAGCTCGGCGTGATGCGGCGGCCGCGGCGCGAGGATTTCGCGCTGGCGCTCGGATGTCTCAAGCGCGTCGGCATGGAGT